>JAJPYV010000283.1 GCA_021204735.1 Prevotella sp. | reverse complement strand
GACTATCCTACGAAGGAAGATTTTCTGTTCAATGAAGATGAATATTGATTGAAGCAATACAAAGGGCTACCCAACAACACAATTGGGTAGCTCTTTTCTTTTTTAGCATTACAATAATTTTTACTTGATTGCGTTATATTGTCGTGCGAAAACGTCTTTACATCATAGCCGTGACTGTATTTATAGCGGTTACAAATGCTAATGCACAGTATGACGCATCTTTCAGTCACTACTGGGATATGGAGCCGTACTTTAACCCCGGTTCTGTGGGGAAAGAGTCGAAACTGAGCATTGTGGGTGCATACGCCATGGACTTTGTCGGTTTTGAGAACAATCCAAAGACGATGTACGTAGGTGCAGATATGCCTGTTTATTTCCTCAAGAACTACCATGGGCTGGGCGCTTCGATAATGAACGACCAGATTGGTTTGTTCACACACCAACGGTTTGCATTGCAATATGCTTTCAAGCATAAATTGTTCGGGGGCTTCATAAGTGCGGGTGTGCAGGTGGCTCTCCTCAACGAGGGCTTTAAGGGCAGCGACCTTGACCTTGACGACTCAAGCGACCCCGCGTTCTCCTCATCGGACATAAATGGCAACTCGTTTGACTTGGGTTTCGGACTCTACTACACGCATAAAAGGTGGTATGTCGGTATCTCGGCACAGCACCTCCTCGCTCCTCTCGTGAATCTCGGTACTACTAACGAGTTGCAGATTGACAGGACGTATTATTTAACAGGTGGATACAATATAAAGTTAAGAAATCCGTTTCTTACAATACACCCCTCAGTTTTACTGAGGTCCGACGGTGTCGGTTATAGGGCTGATGTTACAGGACGCTTGCTCTACACTCACGAAAAGAAAGTTATGTATTTGGGACTTTCTTATAGCCCTACCAATTCGGTGACAATATTGATTGGCGGAAGTTTCCACGGCATAAATGTGGGTTACAGCTATGAAATGTACACATCGGCAATAAGTGTCGGCAACGGCAGTCATGAACTGTTCGTTGAATACCAAATGGACATTAACCTTGTGAAAAAAGGAAAAAACAAACATAAAAGTGTGAGAATACTGTAATATTATGAATATGAAAAAAAGTATTTGGATCCTTGGCGTTGCCATTCTTATTACTGCTCTTACCAGTTGTATGGGAAGCAAATTGTCTTCCTCTACCAGCCGTGGCGGTGAGGTTACTGGTGTCAGCGGCAAAGGATTTACGGAGCCTACTCCCTATGGGATGACTATGATAAAGAGGGGCTTTCTGAAGATGGGTCTTGAGAAGGAAGACTCTCTCTGGGGCAAGCAGACTCCTAATAAGGAGATTTCTGTTGACGGCTTCTGGATGGATGAAACGGAAGTAACCAATTCAAAGTATAGACAATTTGTATTCTGGGTGCGTGACTCCATTCTTAGAACTCGTCTTGCCGACCCTGCATACGGCGGAGATGAGGCTTATATGATTACTGAAGACAAAAATGGAGATCCCGTAACACCTCACCTAAACTGGAAAAAGTCATTGCCGAGAAAACCGAATGAGGATGAGAAAAGAGCGTATGAAAGTCTTTATATTACTAATCCTGTAACGGGGGAGAAAATGCTCGATGCTTCTCAGTTGAATTATCGTTATGAGATTTATGATTATACTACAGCTGCACTGCGACGAAACCGCCTTAATCCAGAGGAGCGCAACCTAAATACTGATGTTACCGTAAATCCTGATGAGGTTGTTATGATTTCAAAGGATACTGCTTATATTGATGATGAGGGCCGTATAATTAGAGAAACTATCGATCGCCCTCTCAGTGGCCCATGGGATTTTCTTAATACTTATATAGTTAATGTTTATCCTGATACCACTTGTTGGGTGAATGATTTCGTAAATTCCGACAATGAAACTTATATGCGTCTGTATTTCTGTAGCCCTACGTACAACGATTATCCTGTTGTGGGTGTCACTTGGGAACAGGCTACTGCTTTCTGCGCTTGGCGTACCGAATTTCTGTTAAAGGGCCTTGGGGGTGAGGCGAGGTATATTCAGCGTTATCGCCTGCCGACAGAGGCTGAGTGGGAATATGCGGCTCGTGGCAAAGATGGTAATGAGTTCCCTTGGGACAACGCTGATGTGAAAAACGATAAGGGTTGCTTCTTCGCTAACTTCAAACCTGACAAAGGTAATTATACGCTGGACGGCAACCTGATTACCAGTCGTGCAGGACAGTTTACAGCTAATTCCAACGGTTTGTTCGATATGGCGGGTAATGTTGCGGAGTGGACAAGCACTACATACACTGAAGCTGGTATTGATGCAATGAACGACCTTAATCCACAATTGAAATATAATGCTGCAAAAGAAGACCCATACGCTCTGAAAAAGAAAAGTGTGCGTGGTGGGTCTTGGAAAGATCCTGAATCCTATATTAAAGCGGCGTGGCGCACGTGGGAATACCAGAACCAGCCACGTAGCTATATCGGTTTTCGCTGCGTCAGAAGCCTGGCAAGCACTACAAGTACTAAACAAAAAGGAAGCAAAAAGAAGTAATGACACAGTATAGTAAATATAACATAATCTACCGCTTGCAGAGGTGGTTGGATAGCGTACCAGGACAGACTTTCCTGAACTACGCTTACAGTTGGGGTGCATCTATCGTTATCCTCGGTACTTTGTTCAAATTGACTCACTTGCCTGGTGCCAATATAATGCTTTATCTCGGTATGGGTACGGAGGTTGTTGTGTTCTTCATTTCTGCTTTCGACCGTCCTTTCGACAAGACTGCGATTGGCAAGGATTTGCCTACTCATGTCGGTGATGAGGAGGAAAATCCGTTTGGAGAAGGTGAAAGTAATGATGAGATCATTGGTGAGGGAGCTCCTGCCGAAGGTGTTCCTAATGGTGGTGTTGTTGCTGGTGGTATCATTGGAGGTGGCGTCATTGGCGGTGGTCAAGGTTCAGTAGAAGGCCAGGGCGAAGGTGAAGGTCAAGTTGAAGGTCAAGTTGAAGGTCAAGGTGTGGCAGTTGCTGGTGGTGTCTCTGGTGGCTCTGTTGTCGTCGTCGGTGGCGGCGGCGGTGTCGTCGGTGGAGGTAACGTTGCCGTAGCACAGTCTGGCGAAGCTAATGTTGAAGGTGGCGAGCAAGCTACTGGTCAGCAGGTAGCCGGCGGTGGTGCAAGTCCTACTGGCTGGATAACCTCTCAACAGCAGATCTCTCCTGAGATGGAAGAGGCTACAAGCAATTATGTAGAGGAATTAAAGAAACTCACGGAGATGCTGTCTAAGGTTTCAGAACAAAGTGAACGCCTTACGCGTGATTCCGAGGAGATGGAAAATCTCAACCGTACTCTAACTGGTATATGCAAAGTCTATGAGATGCAACTAAAGGGTGCAAGTTCACAGATTGGTACGATTGACCAGATTAATGAGCAGTCACGCAAGATGGCTTCTCAGATAGAACAACTTAACAAGATTTATGCCCGTATGATTGAGGCGATGACTGTAAATATGCGTGTGGCCTCAAATAATAATGTGAATAACGGGAACAACGCAGAAGGTTAATAAGCAATGGCAATAAAGAAAAGACCGGTATCTCCACGCCAGAAGATGATCAACTTGATGTATGTCGTCCTCATGGCTATGCTTGCGCTTAATGTGTCTACGGAAGTGCTCGAGGGCTTCTCTATTGTTGAGGAGAGCCTCCAACGTACTACATCCAACGCTTCTACGGAGAACAAAGCCATTTACGGTGACTTCGAGACTCAGATGAAAACTAACCCTCAAAAGGTGAAGGTCTGGTTTGAGAAGGCTACTGCCGTGAAACACATGAGTGACTCGCTATTTGACTTTGCGCAGGAACTTAAGGAGGCAATTGTAAAAGAGGCTGATGGTAAGAATTATAATGTATTTAATATAAAAAATAAGGAAGATCTTGAGGCTGCCAATCAGGTGATGCTTGCCCCAGGAACTGGAAGGGGACAGGAACTCTACGATGCTATCAACTCTTTCCGTGAACGTATCCTGACAATGGTCATCGAGGAGCGTCAGAAGAAAATTATCGCAAGTAACCTGACAACTCAATTGCCTGCAAATGCCCAGGCTATGGGCCGTAACTGGCAGGAATACATGTTCGAGGATATGCCTGTCGCTGCTGCTGTTACGTTGCTCACCAAACTGCAAAGTGATATCCGTTATGCTGAGGGTGAGGTTCTTCATACTTTGGCAGCTAACATTGACATTAAGGATATTCGTGTGAACAAACTTAGTGCGTTTGTTATTCCTAATGCGCAGACGGTTGTAAGGGGTGATAAGTTCTCTGCTCAGATTGTAATGGCTGCAGTGGATACTACTCAGACACCTGAGATTTATATCGGTGGCAAACAGATGAACCTGAGTAACAATACTTACGAGTTTGTTACAAGCCAGACTGGTGACTTCAACCTTACGGGATATATTACCATGCAGGATGGTACAGGACAGACTATACGCCGTGATTTCAACCAGAGTTACACTGTTGTTGAACCAAGTGCTACAGTATCTGCCGACCTTATGAATGTGCTGTATGCTGGTTACAACAACCCGATGAGCATAAGTATTCCTGGTGTTCCTGCCAACAAGGTAACTGCTACGATGAGTGGCGGAACTTTGCAACCTGTTGCGCCTGGCAAGTATATCGCTCGTCCTGCTTCTATTGGAGAAGATGTTACGATTACTGTCGCTTCTTTGCAAACGGGCAGTCCTAAATTGGTTGGGGAGTATTCTTTCCATGTCCGTAAATTACCTGACCCAACGGCTTATATCGTAATTGGTGATGATAGATTCCGTGGTGGCGGCCTCGCTAAATCGGCTATTATGTCGGCTCCTGGCATAAAGGCTGCCATTGACGATGGCCTTCTTGATATAGAATTTAAGGTGATTAGTTTTGAGGCCGTATTCTTCGACAACATGGGTAATGCTGTTCCAATGGTGTCTGATGGCAACAAATTCTCTGCAAGACAGAAAGAGGCATTCCGTGGACTGTCACGAAATAAACGCTTCTATATCAGTCGTATCAAGGCAGAAGGTCCCGACGGTCTTACTCGAGACTTGCCTTCCTCAATGGAGATTATAGTGAAATAACGAAATATAAATATGAGAAGTTTATTATCCGTATTGATGATAATGTGCCTTGGGATGGTGGCTTACGCTCAGCCTACGGCACGCAGGAACGAGCAACAGCAGAAAAATGCGTCTAATAGTCAGACACTCACTACGAGGGCGAGGATTTCTTATCCCACAGCACCTCCAATGGCTGAGGATGTCGTATGGAGACGTGACATATATCGCGAGATTAACCTCGAGGAGGAAGCTAATTCCGGATTATATAATCCTGTTGAACCTACTGGTACAGAGATGAACCTTTTCACCTATATCTTCAAGTTGATGATGCGCGGTGATCTTAAAGTTTACGAATATCGTCTCGATGGCAACGAGGTGTTCAACGATTCTGCAAGGGTGAAACCGCTCACGCTTTTAGACAATTATCATATCTATTATGAGAGAAACAACGGTCGTGTGCGCATCGACAATAGTGATATCCCTTCAAGGGAGGTGAAGAGTTATTACATCAAAGAGAGTGCATATTATGACCAGGCTTCTGCCACTTTCCATAAAAAGGTTATTGCTCTCTGTCCTATTATGTCGCGTGAGGATGATTTCGGCGATTCTGAACAGAAATATCCTCTGTTTTGGGTCAAGTATGATGACCTTGCTCCTTTCCTAAGTAAACAGATAATAATGACGAGCGACTTGAATAATGCTGCTACAATGAGTGCGGACGACTATTTTACTCTTAATAGGTATAAGGGTAAGATTTATAAAACTAATAATATGCTCGGCCGCACTCTCAGTCAGTATTGCCCTACTGACTCTGCCATGGCTAATGAACAGAGACGTATCGAGAAGGAGCTTGAAGCGTTTGAGAATAACCTCTTCCGTGATAAGGAAAGAACTGATTCATTGGATAGTATTGCAAAGGCTGATGTAAAGAAGAAAGGCACAAAGACAACGGCTAAGAACCGTCGCGCTTCTTCGTCTACTACTTCTACTTCAAGGAAAACAAGTTCCGGCAAGTCTTCGTCTGGCTCTTCTGAAGCACGCATATCTGTTCGTAGGGAAAGACATTAATCAAACATCCGCCTTTCATTGGTTCTAATGTAAAGGCGGATATATTGTTTTTATAATCTGATATTATTAATTTAAAACTGCAGTATATGAAAAAATTATTTACTCTATTTGTAATTGTTGCGGCACTAAGTGTTTCTGTCCCATCACAGGCACAGTTTAAATTCGGTTTGAAGGGTGGACTTAACACTAATGAGATGTCGTTCAACAGAGACTTTGTAAATTCGTCAACCAGCATGGGCTTCTTCATTGGCCCAACCGTAAAATTTAAAGTTCCTATTATTAACATTGGCTTTGACCTTTCTGCCATGTACGACCAGCGTGAGGTGCAGTTAGAGGACATGCGTGGTGGCAACCTTCGCCAAAAAGCGATAGTAGTGCCTATCAACTTGCGTTATGATTTTGGCTTGGCTGATATTGTCGGTATTTATATTGCAGTTGGCCCTCAGTTTGGCTTTAATGTTGGTTGCAAGGATTTCTCCCTGCGTGATAGTAGAAATTGGAGCCTTAAGTCAGCAAATACAAGTTTCAATGTTGGTGCGGGCGTCTTGCTTCTCAACCATGTTCAAATCGGTGCTAACTACAATATCGCTTGTGGTAGGTCTGGTGACTATTATGACCATGAATATCCTGATGAATATGTCAGAGCTCATTGGAATACTTGGCAGGTATCACTCGCTTATTACTTCTGATGAATGAATATTCGATTTCTAAAAGTTCTCAAGCAAAAAAGAATTAGCTTTCGCTGATTTTCCTCACGCTCAACATAGCTCGAACAAGTTCAGCTCTGTCTTCGCTTAATCGGAAAATTCTTAATTTTTAATTTTTAATTCTTAATTCTCTTAACTTGCCAAGGTGTTACTGTTCCGTTATTTGCCCTGAAATATGCGATAAGTTCGACATCAAATATTAGGGTACTGTAAGCAGGAACAGAACCGTATGCTGTTGAACCATAGCCCAACTGGTATGGTATATATAAGCGCCATATATCACCGATGTGCATGTATTGCAATGCCGTGGTGAAGCCGTCTACAAGACTGCCTACGTAAAATAGTGCTGGATATGCTGTAGCGGAATTATAGTCGCCTGTATAGTTCTCGTCAAATACATATCCGTCGGGGTATGATGTTGATGGGATAAGGCGTCCACGGTAGTTTACATATACGGAGTCGGTGTACATAGGACATCCGCTTCCTGTTCCCTCTTTCTTTACTTGAACGGCGATGTATTTGGTTGGTTCAAGTTCGATGGTGTCCTCGTAAGAATAGTTTTTTATCAGTTTCCAACTCCCGTCTGCATTCTCCAACGCTATGTTGTATATGTTCTGAAAATACGTTTCATTGCGTTCTTGCCAGTCGGGGAATTCTTCCACTGTATCGTCATTCTCGCTGCATGAACCGATAAAAAGCGGCATTACGAGCAACGTTATAATCGCTATGATATTCAGTCTTTTCATTTATTGCAGTTTTTTAAGCAGAGTGGCGATACTTACCTTTTCTTCAATGATACTGTTAAGTTCATTGATACTTACCCTGTCTTGTTTCATTGTGTCACGGAAACGTAGTGTCACACAGTTGTCGTTCAGAGTGTCGTGGTCTACTGTCACGCAGTATGGTGTGCCGATGGCATCCTGGCGGCGGTAACGCTTACCGATACTATCCTTCTCGTCATATTGACAGTTGAAGTGGAACTTCAGATTGTCTACAATCTCACGTGCTTTCTCTGGTAGTCCGTCTTTCTTTACGAGGGGCATCACGCAGAGTTTTACTGGTGCGAGTGGTGCTGGGAGTTTGAGCACTACACGTGTCTCTCCATTTTCTAATTTCTCCTCCTCGTATGAGTGACACATTATTGAGAGGAACATTCGGTCAACACCGATACTTGTCTCTATGTCGTACGGAGTATAACTCTCGTTTGTCTGTGGATCGAAATATTTTATTGAACGCCCTGAGAATTTCTCATGCTGTGACAGGTCGAAGTCTGTTCTGCTGTGAATACCTTCCACCTCCTTGAAACCGAATGGCATCTTGAACTCTATATCCGTAGCGGCATTTGCATAGTGGGCAAGTTTCTCATGGTCATGGAAACGATAGTTTTCTGCACCGAATCCAAGTGCTTGGTGCCATTTCATACGTGTTTCCTTCCATTTGGCAAACCATTCCATCTCTGTTCCTGGCTTTACAAAGAACTGCATTTCCATCTGTTCGAACTCACGCATACGGAAAATGAATTGGCGTGCTACAATCTCGTTTCTGAATGCCTTTCCTATTTGTGCGATGCCGAAAGGTATCTTCATACGTCCGGTTTTCTGCACATTGAGGTAATTAACGAATATTCCTTGTGCAGTCTCTGGACGAAGGTAAATCTTACTTGTTGAATCTGCCGTAGAACCTATTTCTGTAGAGAACATCAGATTAAACTGCCTTACTTCTGTCCAGTTTTTTGTTCCGCTTATCGGGTCTACAATCTCCTCGTCGATGATTATCTGGCGCAATTCCTCTAAGTCCATTGCATTCATCGCATTCTTGTAACGTTCGTGCAATGTGTCTTGCTTTTTCTGGTTTTCAAGTACACGGGGATTAGTCTCACGGAATTTCGCTTCGTCAAAATTCTCCTTAAAGCGTTTGTGGGCTTTTTCTACTTCTTTATTTATCTTTTCCTCGTATTTTGCTATCTGGTCTTCTATCAATACATCGGCACGGTAGCGTTTCTTCGAGTCTCTGTTGTCTATCAATGGGTCGTTGAATGCGTCAACATGTCCTGATGCCTTCCATATCGTCGGGTGCATGAAAATGGCAGAATCAATACCTACTATATTGTCATGGAGCAGCACCATACTCTTCCACCAATATTCCTTGATATTGTTTTTCAGTTCTACGCCATTCTGCCCATAGTCATAAACAGCTGCTAATCCGTCGTATATGTCACTGCTCGGGAAAACAAAACCATACTCCTTGCAGTGTGAAACTATTTTCTTAAAAACATCTTCCTGTGCCATTGCTTTTTTGTTTAGATTAAAACATGTTTTTATATGCTGTACATAAGGTGAAAAATGTCACCTCTTGTCTCACTTTTGCGTGCAAAGATATAGCAAATCAGCCAAAATACAAAACTTTTTTACATACATTATGTGAAAAGGCGGAGAGTTTTAATATGTCTGATTGTCGGAAAAACATTGAAACTTTTGGTTTTTCAACAAAAACACTGTACCTTTGCGAACATTCTTGCGCTTGTGGCGGAATTGGCAGACGCGCTAGACTTAGGATCTAGTGATTTCTATCGTGTAGGTTCGAGTCCTATCAGGCGCACATAAAAGTCAGGTCCTTTTTCGGTATCTGGCTTTTTTATTCCCTCCCTAAGGGGGAGGGTTAGGGAGGGGCCTCGTTAGCTTTTCTTTCTATAGCTAAGAACTGCCCAAACGTCCATTATCAATGCAAAAGTAACTAATGCGAATGTTTGTGGGAGGATGTCGGTTAATGTTCCGCCACGCACAAACACAGTGCGCATGGCATCGATATAGTATCTAATAGGCAGGAAATAGGTTATTGTCTGTGCCCAGTTTGGCATGCTGCTTATCGGTGTGAACAGTCCGCTTAAAAGCATCATGCATACCACGAAAAACCATATCACGAATATCGCCTGTTGCATGGTATCGCTGTAATTGGATATGATAAGTCCCAGTCCACTGAACACTAATGCAAGTAGCATGGAAATAAGGTAGATAACAAGAATGTTGCCTTCCGGCTTGATACCGTAAATCAGCCATGATAACAGAAAACAGACGGTGAGCACGAACAGTCCGATGCACCAGTAAGGTATCAGTTTTGCGAAAATGAACGACACCTTGCTCACTGGCGTAACATTGATTTGCTCTATAGTTCCCGCCTCTTTTTCACCCACGATATTAAGGGCAGGAAGGAAGCCGCACAGCATCATCATCAATATCGACATAAGGGCTGGTATCATGAACACCTTGTAGTTGAGATGCTTGTTGTAGAGGTACAGTGAACTGAACGTTACCGTCTGTTGTGTGGATATAGGCGTTTTTACAAACTCCGACAGGTTTTGGGCGACTATTGATGACATGTACGAAGAACCGATTGAGCCCTTTGTGCCGTTTACTGCATTGGCGGCAATAAGAACAGCAGGTATATTTCCTCGTTTCACGTCCTTCTCGTAATATTCCGGGATTTCTACTATTACGTCAACATCACCCTTTTCCACGTCATTTATCGCTATCTCATAACTTTCCCGCATTCCCTTGAAGATAAAATATTTCGACTCTCCCAAGCGGTGAATCATTCGATTTGACATAGTGGAATGGTCATGGTCAACCACCACGACGTTTATATTACGCACCTCCATATCCATTACCCATGGCATCACGCACATTATCATTATCGGGAAAACGATGATAAGTTTCGGCAGAAAAGAGTTGCGCCGTATTTGGATTATTTCTTTTTTTATCAGATGTCTCATGCCAATCGGTTGTTGAATTTTTTTAGTGCTACGATAAGCAAAACAAATGTGATAGCAGCAAGGATTGTTATCTCCTTTGCCACCATTCCCACATCCACACCCATAATCATCAGCTTGCGCATTGCAGAGATGTACCACCGTGCCGGGATTATCATGGAAATGTACTGCAAGATAGCGGGCATGCTTTCTACAGGGTATATCAAGCCTGACAACAGAATGGTAGGCATCAGCAACATCATTGCTGAGGCGAGTATTGCCACTAACTGAGTTTTTGCCACTACACTAATGAGCAGTCCAAGTGACAGTGCCATAAGGATGTACAGCAGCGACACGAAGAATATCCAGAATATGCTGCCTGCTAATGGTACGTCTAAAACATAGCGTGACAGCAACAAGATGCATATTAAAATAACTAACGAAAGAATAAAGTAGGGCACGGCTTTGGCAACAATTATCATTATCGGACGCACAGGCGACACGAGGAGCACCTCCATAGTGCCACGCTCTTTCTCTCGCACGATACTTACCGCCGTCATCATGGCGCAGATAATCATCAGCAGCAGTCCCATAATTCCTGGTACGAAGTTGTATGCGCTCTTCATCTGTGGGTTGTAAAGCAATTTCAGTGACGCGGGGGAGATGCCGCCCGCCATTGTATTTTGTATCACTTGTTGCCCGTATGAGTCTTGTTGTATCGCCATGTTCGGGTCTGCCGCATCGGTAATCACTTGAATTTGTGCCGTGTTGTCGTAACTGTGGTTGGCGAAGTTCTGTGAGAATACCACTGCCATATCTGCTTTCCTACTGCGGATAAGCTGTTCTGCCTCTACTGGTGTCGCTGTTTTGTGGATTACAGTGAAATATTCCGAGGCATTCAGACGGTCAACTAACTTCTGTGTCGTCTTGTCGGATGAGGCATTTACCAATACTACTTTCACGTTCTTTATGTCGTTGGATATGGCGAAACCGAACAGCAACATCATCACGATGGGCATTCCGAAAAGTATCATCACAGTGCGCTTGTCACGCAGTATGTGATGTGTCTCTTTTATGACAAATGAGATGAATGTGGTCATATCGTTTCTCTAAGTTGTTTTCTGAATTTTATAATGATACTTCCTTGCAGAGTGCCATTTAGTCACTTGTTCGTTTTGCCTGTCGTGCTATGTAGGTAAACAGACTGTCCATATCGGGTTTGTCGTATTTCTCTTTCAGTTCTGCAGGTGTGCCGAGAGCACTTATCTTGCCGTCTACCATAATGGATATTCTGTCGCAATATTCTGCCTCGTCCATATAGTGGGTGGTGACGAACACTGTTATTCCTCGTTCTGCAGCATCGTAAATCAGTTCCCAAAACTGGCGGC
This sequence comes from Prevotella sp., assembly GCA_021204735.1. GTDB lineage: Bacteria > Bacteroidota > Bacteroidia > Bacteroidales > Bacteroidaceae > Prevotella. Next base: position 4,572 of record JAJPYV010000283.1, on the reverse strand, counting down.
GTGTTGCTGGGTCAACGCCTCCTGTTGGCTCATCAAGGAATACTATTTCTGGTTCATGGAAGATACTCACTGAGAACGACAACTTTTGTTTCCAACCTAATGGCAGAGATTTCACTATCGTATTTTTGTGTTCGGTGAAATGAAGACTTTCAAGGAGAGTGTCTGTCTTTTCGGCTATCTCCTTGTCGTCCATGCCGTAGATTTTGGCAAACAGCTCAATGTTTTCTTTTACGGTGAGGTCCTGATATAGGGAGAACTTCTGACTCATGTATCCTATGCGTTTCTTTATCTGCTCGCTCTGGGTGTTTATGTCAAGTCCAGCCACTGTTCCGCCGCCGCTTGTGGGTATGCTCAGTCCTGTCAGCATGCGCATTGCGGTTGTCTTTCCTGCTCCATTGGCACCAAGAAAACCGAATATTTCTCCTTTGTGCACGGAAAATGAAATGTCATCTACGGCATGGAAATTGCCGAATGCCTTTACAAGATGATTTACTTGTATCACGTCTCCGTTCATGGTTGACTTGTCATCGGCATGAGTCAGTGGTGGAGGGTTGAAAATCGAGGCGAACTCGTTTAGAATGTTGTCGGGTGAGCCTATTCCAAGTAAGTTGCCCTCAGATAAAAAAGCAACCCTGTCGCAACGGCGTATCTCGTCAAGATATGGGGTAGAGACGATAATCGTAATGCCTTGTTGCTTCAACGGTTTTAGCATATCAAACAGCTCTTTGCGCGACACTGGGTCAACACCAGTGGTAGGCTCGTCTAAGAATAGCACCGACGGGTTATGTACGAGAGCGCACGAGAGGGCGAGCTTCTGTTTCATTCCGCCAGACAGGGCTCCTGCCTTGCGGTTCTTGAAAGGCTCTATCTGACTGTATATCGCTTTGATGTTCTCGTAACCGTCTTTTATTGTGGTGTGAAACAGGGTGGCGAAGAAATTCAAATTCTCCTCAACGGTAAGGTCTTGATATAGCGAAAAACTGCCTGGCATATATCCTACACGGTGACGTATCTCTGCCATCTGCCTCACGGTGTCAAAGCCGTCAACGGTTGCAGTTCCCTTGTCGGGCAACAGCAATGTGGTGAGTATGCGGAAAAGGGTCGTCTTGCCAGAGCCGTCAGGACCGATAAGTCCAAACATCTCTCCTTTGTCAGCACTGAAACTGACATTGTTGAGTGCCTTTACTTTTCCGTAACTCTTGCTTATCCCGTTTACTTCTACCGCCTTCATCGTTGCTTAGAATTTTACTTCTCCGTACATTCCTATCTTTATGTAACCGTCGTTCTTCACTTCAATCTTCACTGCATATACCAAGTCTGCACGCTCATCATCGGTGAGGATTGTTTTTGGGGTGAATTCTGAACGGTCGGAAATCCATGTTACTGTTCCTTTGTATGTCTTCCTCTCTTTGTTGCCGTAGTCTGCAAGCACTGTTACCTCTTGTCCGATCTTCACGCTTTTCAGTTGGGCTGTGGTTACGTATGCACGCAGGAACAGGTTGTTGATGTCTGCAATCTTGAAGATTGGCGTGCCAGGCACGGCATATTCGCCAGCCTCAGCGTATTTGTCTAAAACAACTCCTGAGATTGGTGATACAATATGGCACTTCTCAAGTTGGTCGAGTACTTCCATGCGCTGTATGTCGGTTGCTGACATCTGGTTGTTGAGACTACTTGTACTGTTGCCAAGGGATGAAAGCTGTGCCTCCAACTGGCGTTTCAGTACCTTTACGCTGCTCTCTGCATCATCGAGCTGCTTTTGGTTTGCGGCATTCTCTTTCACCAGACCTTCATATCTTTTCTGTTCTAACTCCGCCTTTGCAAGCTCTTGTTTTGTGGATGCGATTTGCTTCTCTATGTCAGGTCTCTGACTTGCGTAACTCATTTTTGTCGCACCAAGTTGCATTGCCTTGAGATAGAGTTGTACGGTGTCAATTAGTCCTACTTGCTGGTTCAGTGCAAGATTGTCGCCTTCAGTGATGTTAAGGTACATCAATTTGCCGCTCTGTTCGGCAGAGACGGTAACCTCGGTCGCTTCAAAGGTGCCTGTGGCATCATAGTCGTTGTTGCCTGATGAGCATGAAACTAATATTGCGGGCAACAGTAGTGATAATATTTTTTTCATTGTCTTGAATTTTTATGGTTGATATATAGGATTAATATATTTGAATATATTCAGTCGTTGTTGATTGTCTTCAACTTGTATATCTCTTGCAAGAGTTGTACCTCATGGAGTGACTTTTGCAGTCGGGCTTCACTCACTGCATTGATGTCTCTGAGCATCTCATTTACGGTTTCCGTGCCGTTCTCAACTTTCTTCTCTGATTTGCTTCTTATGTTCTCACGCAGTGTGATTATATCCTCGTCTTGCTTTATCTGCTTCCTCAACTTGTCAATCTCACCGCCTTGCAGTTCGCTTTGCAGTTTTGTATTGAACAGGAACGTTTCTCTCTCGCTCTCAATGGTCTGCCTCTCCACGTCAATCTTGCGCTTGTCGTTGCCTCGTGTGTACAGACTGCCGAAATTCCACGACAGTGTTGCGCCAATCTTATAATATGTCTCAAATCCGTTCTTGAACATGTTTAGGGCGGGGTTGGCATATCCTCCTTGGACGAACACACCAAGATGTGGGCGCAGGTCTGTGTTGATGGCTTTCAGTCGCTCATCTAACAGTCGGTTTTGGGCATCGTAAAGGGCGAGTTCAGGGCGATTGTTCTGCATCGGGTAAACATCTTCCATTTCAGGTATCTCGAATGTCTCATCGTCAGCAATCTCCGCACCTATAAACGTACTGAGCATCGTGATGTATGCCTTGCGTGTTGATTCCATGCCTGTCTTTTCTTGTTCCGTCGTTATCTGTTCCACATTTACTGCATCTATGTCGGTCTGGTTGGCCATACCTCCCTTGAACATACTGCTCACAGTGTTCATGCTCAAACGCAGGTCGTCAATTAGAAGGTCTGCCTGACGTATCTGCTCATCGAGCATCAGAATGCCGAAATATATCTGTTCTATTCGCTCATTAATATCGTACATAGATACGTTGACAGACTCATAGTCAACTTCTCCCTGTATCTTTGCTATTTTTTTTGCATTAGATACTGCTCCGCCATCGTACACCGACTGGTTAACCATTACATTCACATCATACTGGTCTCTCGGCAGTCCCTTGAAACTTATGCCGGGGATACTGATAGGCATTTTTGTGGCGTCGCTCTGCCAGGATGCTTTTGCACTCAAAGAAATCTGTGGTAGGTATGCCTTGGCAGCATTGCTGACCGTGAAGTCTCTACTCTGTTCCACTAATCCGTACTGCTTGATTACAGGGTAATTCTCCTTCGCCATTTCTTTGCATTTCTCCAACGTGAGTTGTGCGCGGATGTTCAAGGATGTTCCTGCCAATATGAGTATCAGTGTTATTGCATATTTTGTTTTCATGTCTCTTATAAATTATTTCTTTTACAAAGGTAAACAGTTTATTTCCAATTAATATTATCTTAAAATGTTATATAATGTTCTTTTTGTGCTTACTTTTATATAAAAAGCACATTTTTTGGACTTATTCATTATCTTTATTTGATATTTTGTGTATTTTTGTATAATCAAAAGCAATGGAAATATGAAAAACAACAGTCCAAAACGCTTGTCTTTCTCGGAATTGAAAAGCTTGACGAAAGACATGAAAGAACAGGGTGGGGCTCCTCCATTCGTGAACAAGGATATAGGAATGCTTTATGCAGGTAACACCTCACTTGCGCAGATATTAAAGGTGGGTACTCCTTATATTATTGAGGATTGCCGGATTGGACTTGTCAAACAGGGGAGAGGTGTGCTGACGGTGAATATGATTGAGCATAGGGTAAACAAAAATACTCTTGCTTTCATAGGGGCAGGCTGTATCGTGCAGCCAAAGGAGTTCTCTCCCGATTTGGAGGTGTACGGCATGATGGTGAGCAACGATAGATTAAACATGGCTCTTAACGGTAATGTTCCCGCTGCAATAGGCATTAACGCCTCTTGTCTGATTGTTGAGGTGCCGCAGGAGGTGGCTGACTATGCGGAGGGTATTTTCCAACTTATATGGGAACTTGTTCATCAGGATAACTATCCTGAGGGGACACTCAACGGACTCGTTCATGCGCTGATACATTATTGTATAGAAATGAAAAAGCGGAATGAGAATGATTTTGGTGACGGCAAACCTCGCAACCGCATGATTTTTGACAGGTTCATCCAACTTCTGAATATTCACTGCAAAAAGGAACATTCTATCGGTTTCTATGCTGATAAAATATGTGTCACGCCCCGTTATCTCGGTGTCGCCGTAAAAAATAGTAGTGGGGTAACTGCCAAAGAGTGGATTGACCGTGCTGTAGTTACGAGCGCAAAGGTTATGCTAAGGCACAGCAACAAGCAGGTTGTACAAATCTCCGATGAACTCGACTTCCCCAACCCCAGCTTTTTCTGCAAGTTCTTCAAGCGCATGACAGGCATGACACCACAGGAATACAGGGGAAATTGAAAATTAAAGTTATAAATGATTGGAAAAATGATAGGATAAAACAGCAATAT
>JAJPYV010000291.1 GCA_021204735.1 Prevotella sp. | reverse complement strand
GAGAGGAGCACAACAAGGTTAAATGTCTGCGCGGAGTGGACACCTTTTCAAAGGCTTTGCACAACATTGTGGATATTCTGCATCTTATTCCTAATTCCTCTGTTAATCTTAGAATTAACTATTCTAACAAGACACTTGAACCCTCGCAGATATTAGATCAAGTAAATGAGATAATTCCAAGTGATTTGCGTGAAAGGATAGAAGTCTCACCGAAAAAAATATGGCAGGAGGACGAGCGGAGTATAAACAAAGGCAAGGTAAATGAGATAAACTCACTGATCCAATACTCTGGTTATTGCATGGATATAAGCGATATGGGAATCTGTTATGTTGATTACAAGCACAATACAACCATATATCCAGATGGTAGCGTAGATATCTGCAATCTGGAGACGTTGGACGGCAGGGCAAAACTTACTGCGGAGGGTGACATTAAATGGTCTTTTGAAGATAAATGTTTCCAATACTGCGCTGACAAAGGCAATATTATCTGCAACAGTTGCAGACACTTCCCTCTATGTGGCGGTCCTTGTCCCGTAGCACGCAACAAGATGCTTCGTGAGTATGGGAAAGTATCATGTGTATTTACGACAATGGCAGAAACAGAAGAGTCAATGAACGAAATGGTTAAAAAATATTATAATAAGTTCGTCTCTATATACAAATAAATACGAATGATTATGAATAAGAGTATTTTTATCTCCATCGTGGCTGCGCTGTCGTGCTTCTCCTTGCAGGCATCCGCACAATTGTCAGAAAAGGACAGTCTCCGCCTTGATTCCATAGAGGCGGCTCTGACCGACAGTCTTAAGCAAGTGGAGGTAAATGCCTCCAACATAGTGCATTTAAGGGACAAGGATGTTATCTATATAACAAGAGAGATGCGAAAGGGGAGCTATAACACTGGCGAACTGCTTGGTAAGGTGCCAGGCATGACATACAATAACTTGACAAAAGAACTTCGCTACCAAGGGCAGACGAAAATACTCATACTTGTTGACAGTCTCGAATATAATGAGAAATATATTAAGAATCTCCACCATATTCGCTTTAACAAAATTGAAATCATTCCTAATCCCAAGGGTAAATATGCTAACTATGACATTATCATAAACCTTTGCCGTAACGAAAAATATGAAGGTTGGGAAATAGAAGGTGAATACAGCCTTGTTCTATCCCCAGGCGATCGTAATATGTTGAACACTCCTTTCGACCATGCTGAATGGTATCCTGCCTGGACTTACACCCGCAACAAATGGAACTTTTACGCTAATTATTACGGTAAGTTTGACCAAGAGGGAACTGACATATTATCCACAACACAATACCTCCTCAACAATTACACCGAGGAGGTTATAAAAAATCCCGACGTAACACGCAACCAAAAAACGCATGATAGGTTTCATGGTGTTAATGTCGCAAGCGATTACCAGTTTAACAAGCATAATTCTGTCTCTATAAGCTATCGGTATATGTGGAGTGACAATGACAAAAGTAAGCCCGAGACCGTAGTCCGTTCGGACCTCTATGGGAATGTGCAGGACACTATAGGCTCAACATCCTTCTCTACCGACCGTTGGAATTACCACCAGTTTGCCAGCTTTTACCGTGGCGGCAAGGGGGCATGGAACTACAGCGCAAGCTTAAACTATAATCGTTTAACGTCCAATACTACATACAACTTAAAAAAGACCAGCGGCTATGAGACCACGGATAACCGCTGGAGCCGTATGGATCACACCTACGGCAAAGCGGAGGTGAACCGCCGCTTCTTACAGGAAAAGATTTACTGGGCTATCGGGTACGATGACTTGTGGAAGCACTATAAGCAGCAGAGGACGGAGACACATGAGAGCCTGACCGACTACACGCTGAAGCAAAGCACTGTGTGGACCTATGGCAATTTTAACGTGACCGAAAAGGCGAGCCTCAGCGTACTGGCATCGATAACCACGAACAAGACCAAGGGAGACGAGGCTAAAGACCGCTACCTATCGTGGAGAGGCGACCTCACCTACTACCAGAAGATGAAGGCTGAGCAGTGGCTGCGCCTCAACTACTCCTGCAGTGTAAGCAACCCAGACCTTAACAAAGTGACTTCTTACGGACAGTTCTCCGACTCGCTCACATGGTCGGGCGGCAACCCCCAACTGCGCTCCTCCGTGTCACATTGGGCACGTTTGCAGTATTATTTCCTTAAATGCCTAGCCATCTCCGTTGAGGACACATATCAGCCCCGCACCTTCGATAACATCACTACGCTGGAATATGGCGAGTTGCAAAACGGTATGGAAGGCTATTATGCCGCCACAATGCCACAGAACGCCAAGTGGAACAAAGCTTCAATCAACATTGATTTCACCAAGCAAATAGGGAATCTCACTCTTAGCGCCAACGCTTCATTCTGGCGAGTCGGAGGAAAATATAATAGTTTTAAGCACTATGTCAATGGTTGCCAATATGCGGCAGAGATACAATACTACATAGAAAAATGGCAGTTATCCCCACTAATCAATTACAGTGGCGGTTCTAACCAAGGGGGATGGGCACAGGGCTACAGCAAAAAAAACTACGACTGGTTATATCTGGTACTTACCAAATACTTGTGCAAACAGCGCCTCCAGATCTTATTCCTTTACACTGTGCCTGTTCATTTAACCTCTGGAAGAGATATGTATGTCATAGACACTCCTGCTACCTTTTCACACGTAGTAAACTCAAACTTCAATTACAACGTAAACAATCATGTTGAACTTGTCATCCGGTTCAACTTTGGCGGAGGAAAGAGTGTGCGGCAATATAATAGAGAAATGTCAGAAGAGAAATTGAATGATAATCACCAATATTATTAACACTTTATAAATTTTATACTTATGAGTAATAACAATCAAAAGCTTAAACTCTCTAAAGAGGAGGAAAAGCAACTAATCAATGAAATGGAAACATTGGAAGTTTATCAAGACAACGAGGAACAAATGGAAAGTAAATCAAAGTTCCTTGGATGTAACGGCAATTGCCATGGTACATGCAACAATGGCACTAACTCTGGTTCCGGCTCAGGTTCTAACACTGGTACAGGCACTGGTACAGGTACAGGCACTGGTACAGGCACTGGTACAGGTACAGGCACTGGTACAGGTACAGGCACTGGCACCGGTACTGGCACTGGCACCGGTACAGGTACTGGTACTGGCACAGGTACTGGCACAGGTACTGGTTCTAAAGGTTTAAAATCCACAACATGCTATTAAGCCTAAAGAATTGATTTCTGTTAGATCAGAGTAAAGACAGGAAAACTGCGAGAGGTGGGAGTGATACATACAATTATGTTCCAAATAGGCATAAGAGTGAGGATCTCTTCCACCTCAGTTTTTTAATAAAATAGAAATGGAGCAAGCCATACTGATACTGCTGCATCAGAGCCCTTTAGACGTA
>JAJPYV010000239.1 GCA_021204735.1 Prevotella sp. | reverse complement strand
TCACAATACGTACCAGTTCTTTACACTCCGCTTCATTTTTTTCGAAGCCATACGATGGGGAATGTGCACCCACGACTATTCTACGGCCAGTCCTTTCATTAATAAGTTCCATTGCCATGCGAGCTATGCCTTCGGCCGCGCCCAAAAGGAAAATCCTGCACTCTGGGTCATTCTTGTGATAATTATAATAAGAAGTGAAGAAACTGCTTCCCGGTATAGCCTCTGGCAAAGGGAACTTCAACAAACGTGATAGGAGACATAAAATCTTGCTATCGCACACCACCCAAGTCGCTTCCCGATACGTATCGTAAAACTCCTTGTCTCTTTGAAGCTTGACGATATGATCTACATTCGGCGTTATCAGCACGCCCTTATTTAACTTGTGCAACAACTCTTCTTGCGTTATCGCCATGATATCGCAATTCAATATTCGCGTTGTGTTCATTTCTGGTGATGATTAGAGAAATTCGTGCTTTGGTCGGCAATATGCTGCCGACGCACCTCGCGTTTTTAAGAGGATATTTTAAAGTGCTTTCCCCATATTCGTTTCCATCCATCATTCAAAAGATTATAAAGGTAAGCGATAATATAAGATGTTACCAAAGCCGTCATGAGTTTGAATAACAGATGCCTATTGCTAACATCGCCAAACAGGTGGAAAACGCAGGCAAAGACAAGGATATGGATAAGGTACCATTCATAGGAAAACTTGTTCGTGAAGATGAAAAAGCGGTTCAATACACGCGATTTGTAAACCAATAATGCGACAGACATATAAGCGAACAAGGAAGGGATGTCATTAAAAACTTTCCATGCACCACCCATAAATCCAGCCATGCCCGTAAGAAGCATGCCTATTAATCCAACGGTTAAAAGTTTCCACCATTCGGGTAAAACCAGCTTTTCAGGATGTCGCTTGAAAACGCCGGCAAGGTACATGCCCAAAACAAATTCCCATAGGTATTGTAAGAAGAAACTGTTCCATACGCGAACATCGGATTTGCCAAGTGCGGCAACAGTGGTTGCCCATGCCAAACTTATCAATAAAGAATAAATTACCCCCCCCCGTTTGTTAAACAGCCTTAACAATAAAGGCCACGAGATATAAAATTGTATGATGGTCGACACAAACCACATTTGCCCTCCAAAGGAATTTTCCCATTCAGGGAAAAACATTTTGAACAAGAACAGGTGGCTCATCATTGCTCCCCATTTATCCGGCTGTTGGTAATAGGAAGGGATTACCGCACTGACCAATATGACAAGGATGTAAGGAACATATACCCTCATGAATCTCCTTTTCAAGAAAGCGACATATCCCAACGGTTTTCTCAACCAAGACAAATACAATCCGAAGCCGCTGCATAAGATAAACACATGCACTCCCGCACCGCCAAAAGCCATTGACTTGTTGAGAAATCCTTGGGAATGAGGTTGCAGCAAATGCATCAGCACAATGGTAAAAATGGAAAAACCCTTCAGAAAATCTACCGGTTCATATCTATTACTTACCGTCTCACCCATAAGCTCAATTTACAATTACATGAATCATTTTACATAAGTGAGAAAACCTTCCCCCATTCATAGTCTTCCGTCCTGAACGTTTGACTGAACAGACGGGCAAGACAGCGTGTTATATATGCTAGCGCAAGCACTCCGACAATGATTATGGGAATGTTCAAAGGAAATAGGAAATTCAGTTTGTCCGTAATTACACAGTATTGTATCAAATAGGATTCTAAACACAAACCGCCGACTACCATGATTACTTTATTACCGGCTTTTGTTTCATATATTCTGCGCAGGAAGGAGGCATTACAGCATTTATATAAATAATATACGATTCCATATAAGAATATGATTGTAACTATTTGATAAGGAGCTATCGCTACTATCATTTTTGAGATAAACTGGATGGTATAGAAACAAACCAAACATCCCATGAATTTTAAACAATCCCATTTAAAATGGAAGTGCAGTCTCTCACGAATCTTCCCGACATGCGCCCCTAACAGCATTGCTCCAAAGTAGGGAATCCATCGGAACAATGTGGTTATGCCATAAATGCCCTTCCCACTAGTCTCATATTTGTATGGGAAAAAATAATAGGCAATCAAGGTAACAACCATTGTCATCAAAAACATCAACGGTATGCGGTTATGAAAATATTTTCTCACAAACCAGAGCAACGCATAATAAATCATGATGGCCACAATGAAAGGCCGCCCGATAAAATTCACCAAGGATATGGTTCCGAAAGAACAATCACTCAACAACAACATCATCACTAAAGTAGCGAATACAGAAGGATAGATCCTATTTACTCTTCGTTTATAGAAAGCATCGAATCTATATGATTTTCCGATAAAAAGCGTGAATCCAGAGCAAAATAAGAACAAAGCGTCACCAATTGCCCCCCCCGTTGCCAAAATTGACAATTTGGGATAAGCTATGTCAGCATGCGAATTGATAATCAAGAACACGGCCAAGAACTTGACAATATCTACACTTACATCACGGACTTTCATGACTATTTATTTTCAAATTATTTATGACTGTAGCACGACCGATTACACTCTTCCGCTTTTCACCTTGTATTCATACGAGTGCAACCCCTCTGCCCTGAAATCATCATGATACCGTTCCAACACATTCTTGAACACCTCTTCATATTGCGGTATGAACAGGTCGTCTTTCCTTTTAAGATGTTCAATGATTGACTTCGCCATTGGGGCTGTAAGCGACAAGTCTGTTTTACCTTGATTGAAACTCGTCCCTTTCAGCGAGCCGGGAGAGACGTTGAGTATGCGGTTCTTCGAGCCTGCCTTTATAAGTTCGACGTTCACGCTCTCTATGAATATCTTCAGAGCCGCTTTTGTCGCGGCGTATACTGAGAAGAACGGCGAAGACATGAAGCCAGCGATGCTCACCATCACGCCGCAACGGAAATCTTCGTTTGATTCTAATTTGTTGTAGAAGTGTTTTATTATCCGTATTGCCGCCACCGTGTTCACGTTGAAGGAAGCGGTTATGTAGTCTTCGTCAATGTCACGAAACAATGCCAAGTGCCCGAAGCCTGCCGTTATCATCAGCGTGTCTATGTCACCGAATCTGTCGAATAGTGAGTAATCTGTCTGTGTAAGGTCAATTTGGAAGCATTCAAACTTTTCGTTCTTGTGCTCTTCACTTACCGAGACCTTGTCCACAATGTAGACCTTCTCGCAATCTTCTCTCTTTGCCAGTTCCGTCGCGATGGCCAGTCCCATTCCGTTGGCGCCTCCCACGATCAAAGCCCTTTTCATAAACCTGTCCGTTTTTAAGGGCTCTTGAACACTTGGCGCTTACTTATACGAGTAGCCTCCGCTCACCTCGATGACGCTTCCGTTGACGTACGGGTTGTATATGCAGAACCTGACGGCATCCGCAATCTCCTCCACGGTGG
>JAJPYV010000087.1 GCA_021204735.1 Prevotella sp. | reverse complement strand
TCAGAAATTAAATCGGGTAGTCTGAAAGTGTTTTAATAGAATGAGCCTTGAAAGTTTTCCACTTTCAAGGCTCATTCTTTATTATATGTATAATCATTGCTCCTTACGTCGCAAAATAAGGATGTTGCGGTTAAGTGAGATATGCTTGTTAATAACTTGAGTGACTAACTGATATAAGCCAAGCAGAGTCAATTAATTCGTGAATATTTCAACAAATCTCCTTATAAAGCTATATTTTCATAAAAAAGATATATCTTTGTGGAAAATTATATATAATAGTTGGAATAATAGACGATACATACATTGAACACTACAAAGACAATAAACCAATTATAAACTCACTCCATTTGTGAATTTTTTAATCCTTGAAGACAAGCATCAACTTTCTGGAGCATATCAAAGTTAAAAATATTTTTAATACAACAGAAATGTACTTGCTAAATTGCGAAAAGAATTTAAAGAACAAATAATCAATAGTTAAATACATATATAATTTGGAAATTGTCAAACAAAATAATTTTATATGAATAAAAATTTTGAAATACGAAATAGCACGGCGGAGTTCCTGACCTTTATAATTGAAGGGAAAGAGAACGGTGTGCAAGTGGTGTATAAGGATGAAACTGTTTGGGTAACCCAAAAGGCAATGGCAACATTGTTTGACGTACAAGTTCCTGCGATTAGCAAGCACTTGAAAAACATCTATGAGAGTGGAGAACTTAATAAAACTACGACTATTTCCAAAATGGAAACAGTCGTGAACAGAGGCTATCGTGGAGAATCAAAAGAAGATGCATTATGCAGTACACGGTCATACGGCAGCTGAATTGATTGTAAATAGAGCAAATGCTGAGCATGAACACATGGGTCTTACGTCTTGGGAGAAAGTCCCAAAGGGGAAAATAGTAAAAACTGATGTTTCAGTTGCAAAAAACTATTTACGTGAAAACGAATTGGAATCTATGGGAAAAATAGTCAATGCTTTCCTTGATATAGCCGAGGATATGGCTAAACGACATATACCAATGACAATGGAAGATTGGGCAAAACGTATAGATAAGTTTCTTGACGTATCTGACCGCCCTATATTAAAATCTTGCTTGAATGCTAAACTTTATTTTCACACCGAAAAATAGGGATTTTCCCTTACTTTTAGGGGTACTCCTTATTATTTATGTAGTTTTTGTATTAACTTTGTCGGCAAATAAACATAAATGATTATTATGAAGAGAGGTTTTTTACTTGCCATTGTAGCGGCAGCCATATCGTTGTCACTCTCCGCACAGAGTTACGAGAACAGTCGTTACTACAACCCGAACAGTGGAAGGTTGGATTACAGTAAGGGAAGTCACAGTTTGGGTATCGATGCCGGCGATACGTACTATGGCTTCAGAATTGGACCATCGTTCTCAACAATTCACTCTGGTATTGATGAACTGAATGGAAAGAAATCGCAAACTGGTCTTACAATTGCGGTAGTAACTGGCATTCCTCTCACACACAACGTTCCATTGTTTTTTGAAACTGGTCTGATGTACACCGAGAAGGGAGGAAAGAAGAACTCGCATGAAGAGAAAATCTTATACAACCTCAACTATCTTGAAATACCGCTCGTCGTGAAATACGTATATGAGTTTGATAACGACTTCTCCATACAACCTATGTTCGGTGGTTACCTGTCGTGTGGCGTGGCTGGAAAAACAAAGGACTACGATACAAGGGAGGCTGTAAGGTCTTTCTCAAGAAATTATTTCCGCCGCTTTGATGGTGGTCTCCGCATCGGTTGCGGTGTCGGCTTTAACGTGGTTTACTTAGATTTTGTTTACGACATCGGACTTGCCAATATCAGTCATGATCCATTCGAGTCAGCTCATAACGGATGCTTTTATATTGACTTCGGAGTGAATTTCTGAGAAACTCTGTTTCTCAGAAAATAAAAAATAAAAAATAAAAATTCATTTTTGCTTGACTCCTTGCTTGAAATCTTTCTTTTTCAAAACGTTATAACTTTTAAAATGTCTTTATCATAATCAAATTTGTGAGATATGAATATATTATCTGTTAAATCGCAAGCTTTCTGTGAAAGGATAATCAATATGTGCAAATTCTTACAGGATAAGATTATTGATAAAAAAGATAATACTGGGAAAAACATGATAAATCAAATATCCCGAAGTGGAACAAGCATTGGTGCCAATATTGCGGAAGGTCTTTTTGCACAAAGTCGCCCTGATTTTGTATCAAAGCTCTATATAGCACTGAAAGAAACAAATGAAACTAAACATTGGCTGAACTGCCTTTACATCGGCAATTACCTAACCGAACAGCAATACAACTCAATGTTAGAAGATAGCAAAGAAATAATCAAAATTCTTGTAAAAACCATAAAAACAACGAAAGAGAATGGCTTGAATGCTCCTAACGTCGCAAAATAAAAAATAAAAAATAAAAAATAAAAATTCATTCTTGCTTGGTGCGGACATAATAAATTATGTCCCTACATTGGGTGAAGGCCCCTACGGTGGGTGAACATGGATACATGACATTAGGATAAAATAAAAAGCAAAAATGATTTTTATTGGAGGAGGACCACAAGTACGGTTTTTAGTTTGAGATAGTCTTCCGACATGTACATCAGCCCTTTATAAGGATTATTTATACCCCATGAATTCTTACATATAAAATAGGTGTCATCGCTGCTGTCGTGTGCCAAGCCGATAATTTCCATGCAGTGGTCATCAGTAGTTGAGAAATTCTCGAAGGCACGCTGCCTTGTCTCTTGCGTAACTTCAACGGAACTTTCGAGTTTTGCTGTTCCACGTTCAAACGAAAATCCCGGTTCAGTAATATCCCCTTCCCAGCACACGCAATGCCCTGACCGCACGGCACATTCCACTCGCTTTATCAGAGTATCAATTGGCACGTTATAAAACATATATCCATTCTTGTTGTCGGGCAGGTCGATAACAATGTTCTCATAGAAAGGTTTGTGGGAAAAAGAAGTCAATGACACATATTCATCTTTAAGGCACACACTATGTGCAAATTCAATGGGAGTATATGCCACGCCAAACATATACACATTCTTTGGCAGAGGGTTTATGATATCATCGAGCAAATCCATATTGTTTTCACGCAGTGAAGCCAGTCCTTTCCGCTTTTGTATCATTCCGTCGCATACCCCTGCCACTTTTCGGCATACCACGTTGAAATTGCAGTCAGAGTGGTAAGACTCGTAAGGCATCACACCATATTCCTCCAGCAAATCAAGCAGCATAGGAGCGACACCACGCAAAGAAATAGAGTCTTGTCCTTGTGTAAGATAATACCGTTCTGCTTCCCGCAACAGCAGCATACGAGCCACATACGCCACCGACAAATTCACCGAGTCCCCCTGCATGATATGTTCACTTTCTATAGTAGCCAACATTGCGTATGCCCAGCACAGACTGTTCGCCCCCTGGTCTTTCACTGGTGTCATACCATTCATCACGTCCACGATGAACACATCATCCCTATCTTTCTCGCTGTTCCTCTCTTTCTCATTTCCGCACGAACAGAGAAATACGGCAACGACAAGAGATAATATCAATCTTTTCAATGTTTTTTTCTTATTTCTTATTTTGCCGTATGGCATCATTATTTATAAGGCTCAATAACTTGTCGACGGCAAATTCTTCGGGGATATTCTTTTCAACACATTCTTTCTTGCGATAGAGGGAAATCTTGCCACGGCCTGCTCCTACATAACCGTAATCGGCATCTGCCATCTCACCAGGACCGTTGACAATACATCCCATAATACCGATTTTCAGTCCTCTCATGTCTTTTGTGGCTTCTTTGATTTTTGCTATCGTGGAGCGAAGGTCGTATAATGTTCTTCCGCAACCTGGGCAACTGATGTATTCCGTCTTTGACACTCTAAGACGCGCTGCCTGCAATATTCCGAATGCGGTAGTGTTCACATCATCTATGGAAAGAGAGCCCTCGTTTATCAGCCATATACCGTCTGCCAATCCATCCAACAGTAATGCTCCCATATCTGCAGCCGCCTCTATCTGGAAATCACTTTTCTCCTCACGAGAATGGTTGTAATTCTGAATGTAAACAATAGGGTTTGTAATTCCCCCTGCCATCATCTCATGCGTAAGAGCACGATCCTCACCAAGTGAGTTTAGATGGTCACTCATACAGACAACTACTATTTCAGGATGTTCTTTCAAAAAAGCGAAATACTCGTTCTTGTCTGCTCCATATTGTATCCACAAAAACTTTACTGGCGCATCATAAAAATTGATAAGCGAAATGGCATTGTATGAGAATATGGGATATACGTTCTCACGGTCAACGAGATTGGCATAAACATTATAGTCGATGATGTATCCCTGACCTGGTATTTTCTTTTCAGGCAATACCTTACCTATATACACATAGTCGGGAACCATATCGGGATTGTTGCTACCGACAGCTTTGCTACTATAATTCACACTCGAACAGACCACAACTGGTGGATTGTCTCCTCCAATGTTGGCAACAGGGATGGTTGTTCTGCGCTTTGGACGAATCCAGTCGAAACATTCTGCTTGTACGCCAGGTATGTAAGTATGTCCGACTTTCCGACATATATAATCCACAAGATGCCGGGCAACAGGTATCTCTGCCTCTGGCTCCTCTGTGAGCGATACTCTTATAGTGTCCCCTATCCCATCGGCAAGCAATGTACCAATGCCCAAAGCACTCTTGATACGTCCGTCCTCACCGTCTCCTGCCTCAGTAACTCCAAGGTGAAGAGGATATTCCATGCCCTCGCTTTCCATCGCCTTTACCAACAAGCGCACTGATGTTACCATAACAACTGTGTTGCTCGCCTTTATAGAAATCACCACGTCGTTGAATTGCTCTCGTTTGCAGATGCGAAGAAACTCCATGCAGCTCTCAACAATCCCCTCGGGTGTGTCGCCATAACGACTCATTATTCGGTCGGAAAGAGAACCATGGTTGACTCCAATTCGTATTGCTGTGTGGTGTTCTTTGCAGATGTTCAGGAACGGAACAAACTGGCGCTCGATTTTAAGCAGTTCTTCCTTATACTCCTCATCTGTATATTCAAACTTCTTGAACGTGCGTGCCGGGTCTACATAGTTACCTGGATTTATTCTCACTTTTTCGGCATACAAGGCAGCAACATCAGCGACATGGGGATTGAAATGTACATCGGCGACAATGGGTACATCAAAACCATCGGCAAGAAGTCCTGCCTTAATGTTCTTGAGGTTTTCTGCTTCACGCACACCTTGTGTGGTAAGACGAACATACTCCCCACCTGCTTCCGCTATCCTTTCTGCCTGCTTGACACTCGCCTCTGTATCATCTGTCGACGTGGTTGTCATCGACTGCACCCTGATTGGGTTGTCTCCACCTAATGGTACACCGCCAATCTGAACTTCGTTGGTATGGCGACGACTGTAATTGAATAAATCCATGATATTCTGAAAAGATTAATTTAGTTTGTCTTAAACTTGTACTTGAGTTCTGAAAGGTCTTGGTTGGCCTTCTCGATTTTCTTTCCCAAATTAGACTTATAGGCGGCGAGACGGGCGGAAACCTCATCATCGGAAAGTGCAATCATCTCAACGGCAAGTATCGCTGCATTCATGGCGGCATTTACTCCAACCGTTGCAACAGGTATTCCTGGAGGCATCTGAATGATACTTAGCATAGCGTCAAGACCGTCTAACATTCCTTTTATAGGCACTCCTATTACAGGTAGTGTGGTGGAGGCGGCTATAACTCCTGGCAATGCTGCTGCCATACCTGCTCCCGCAATTATCACTTTAATGCCACGTACCTTGGCTCCTTTGGCAAATTTCTCTACTTCATCGGGTGTACGATGTGCTGACAATGCATTGACTTCAAATGGTATCTCCATTGTATCAAGAAAAGTCATCGCTTTTTCCATAACAGGCAGATCTGATGTGCTACCCATTATTATGCTCACTAAAGGTTCCATAATTAATAAAAGCCCCCTCCAACTCCCCCATTAGGGGAGAGCCTTGAAGTTAGGGTGGTTATACATTTGTTATATTTATTAGTTATCAATATTTCAAAGTTTTAAACCTTCTCTCTGCTGCCTTGTAAGTCCTCCTAAGGGGGGATTTTAGGGGCTATTCCCTCCCTAAGGGGAGGGTTAGGGAGGGGCTTTAAAAAACAAGAACTGAACAGAAAGAGCATGCTACTCCGAGGAGGAAACCGAAGATTACCTCGTGGAGGGAGTGCTGGCGAAGTATCATTCTACTGGTTCCTACCAAACCGGCAAGGATGAATACCACGCAAAGCCACCACACCGGGTTAAACCCGAATATGGCGGAGAATGCCATGATAGCACCTGTAACTCCGCCTATTGCCGCAGTATGTATGGATATCTTTATGTAAAGGTTCACCATCGCACAGGCTATCTGTACAACGAGTGCAGCAATTACAATGCTTCCTATGAAATGTGGCACATGTGACAAAGCCATGAAATAATAACAAAGCAGATAGCAGATAATTGATATCACGTATGGTATCACTCGCCGTTCCTTATGTCCCAACTCTGCCAAAGACCAACCATAATAGCGGCGGTAGACTCTGATGAGGAACCTTGGCAGTAATATGGTGAACAGACAAACCATCAGTAACAGAAAAATCTTGTACATCCAAGGCAGTAAACTAAGGTAGGTGAACAGTAAAAGACCTATCAGTCCCACTAAAGGAAGGTAGAACGGGGCGAACACACTGCTCAACACCTTTGCCGCAATAATAATCTGTCTCTGTCTCATCTTTTTCTAAGTCGAGCCACAGGAATGCCCAACTGCTCCCGATATTTTGCCACCGTGCGCCGTGCCACTGGGTATCCTTTGGATTGCATTATATCCTTAACCGCATCATCATTCAGCGGATTGCTCTTGTCTTCATTGTCTATCAGTTCTTTGAGTGCCAACTTAATCTTGCGGGTTGACATCTCCTCACCACTCTCCGTGCGTACTCCGTCACTAAAGAAATGGCGCAACTTGAATGTTCCCCACCGTGTCTGGGCATACTTCATATTGCTCACTCTTGATACTGTGGAAATATCCAAACCGGTTTTGTCTGCTACGTCCTTAAGAATCATCGGTTTTAAGTCGGCCTCGTCTCCATCACGGAAAAAAGCAAGCTGTATATCGATTATAGCTTTCATTGTGATATACAGTGTATGGCGGCGTTGCTTTACTGCATCTATGAAGCCCTGGGCACGCTCTACCTTGTCTTTCGCATACAACAATGCTTCCTTCTCCCTGCGGTTCATCTTACCCTTATTCTTCTGATAATCCGCAACCATCTCTAAGAATGATGAGGAGACATAAAGTTCTGGAACATGTCCGCCATTCACAGTGAATGTTACAGTTCCGTCATCTGACGTATCTACTATAAAATCAGGGGTTATCTGTTGTATATTGCGCCCTTCGGTCTCTCCAAGTGAAGAACCGGGTTTGGGATTCAGTTTAAGCAGTTCACGGCAAACTTCTCTTACTACATCTGTATCTACTCCAAGTTGGGAAGCAAACTTATCCCACCGCTTGTTCATAAAGTCGTCATAGCAATCAGAAACTACCTTATCCATTAACGTGCGCATAATAGAAGGCGACTTGCGCCTAATCTGCAACAAGAGGCATTCCTGAAGGTTACGTCCGCAAATACCTGCTGGATCGAATGTCTGCAATATGGATATTACCTTTTCTATCTCATCGGTATCTACTAATAAATTATGGTAAATGGCGAGTTCATCGCATAGGGTGTCGGCATCCTTTCGAAGCAGTCCGTCGCTATCTAAGGAACATATAACATATTCCATAATCTCACGTTGCGTATCGGTTACTTCCACGCCTACCATCTGTTCTTTCAACTTATCGTAGAAAGACACCTGGTCGCCGTAGGTCATCTCTTCGTATTCTGCATTACGCTCAGAACCAATACCCGACTGCATGACTTCTGGCATATCATCATCACCGCCTATTCTCGCTAATGCCTCATTGAGAGCTGACTCTCGATCCTCTCGCTCTTTGGCAGTGTCAAAATCTTCGTCAGGGTCTGTATTGTTGGCATCGTCTTGCATTTTCTCTGCTGCTTCCGCATTATTTGGGTCGCTATATTCAAGAGCCGGATTGTCGTCTAATTCTGCTTTCACGCTCTGCTCCAATTCGGTCAAAGGCATCTCAAGCAGGCGCACTGCAAGCATCTGTTGCTGAGTAAGTCGTTGCGTCTGAATTTGCTTTTGTTCTTGGGTCTGCGTGAAATGTTGCTCCATAATGCAAAAATAATATTTTTTTCAGAGTAAAGGAAAACTTTTCTTGCTTTTATTAATCAGCATATTTCCCTAATTTCTCCAAATAATATTCCTTGAAGTCGCTCCAATGATAATAAGGGGCGATGTCGGTTTTTACAGGGAGCGTTGCCTCATCTTCATTGAGCAGCACTTTTACGAGAACATCATTATCTTGCGGGTTGCGGCGATAGAAAACAAACTGGATATTCGCGCCCATCGGGAATACTTTATAATTAATCCACCCTTGCGGTTCAATCTGCTCAAGGTCGGCTATCTGAATGTCATATCCGTTGATACCAAGCAGACAGGTGAGCGGCAACACCATTGTCTCATGACCGAACCGCAACGTGGCACAGTTTTTCCCAAGTGCTATACAACTGTCTGCCTGACAGATTATGTTGCGCAACAAATTGCGCTGCGAGTAAGGTTGCTTGCCACCATTCAACTTGCATGAACCGTAATTGATATACCACCAGGCATTTGTAGTGAGCCAGTTGGCGTAAATTTCCTCCTTAGTGAATATATCGTAAAGAGTGATTTCCTCACCCAACTTAGAACTTTGCAAGTTGGAAGCGAGTTTGAACAACAGATAGTTCAAATCATCACCATCTACCTCATATCTTACATAATCTTCGTCATTGAATAGTGAACTTACCACTCTCGAATAATCCAAATGTTTATTGGTAAACTCGTCTAATGCTACCCTTGCCCTTCGCGGCATTTTCTCTGCATACAACTTTGGGTCGCTCTGATTCATATAATACATATCATGATAACTCGCATCATGATGTATATTCAATTTGGGATTAATGGTAAGAAGTTCTTGTAGTTCGTTCTCCATAGATAATATACAACGTATCACCACTGTACTTTTCGCATCTATGTCGGCATTGCCACTGAACACCTCTGGAAAACGCTCGTACATGCGACGGGCAATCTGTTTGTGCTGCTCTGCTCCAAGATCTGTGAGTTCTCCACATCGCCCTGCTGCTTCCTCTTTCATTAATCTTACACGACGCAACACATCTTTTCCAAGCTCTGTCAATTTATTCAGACTGTCTGCTTTGGCAAGTACTTTTACAGGTGTCTCATAATCCTTATCATTAATCAGATAGCGCGAACCATGCCGTCCATAATGACTAATATAAAAAGGGTGGTAACCTTTAGGGGGTGCAGTAAGGGTGGTTTTCGACGGTCCTGGATAGGCAAGATAGTTGCTCGCCGACAGGTACACGTTTTCGCCTATCTCTTTCTCCGCCTGTTGAGCCATGACTGTAACAGTCATGAATATTACAAATATGAGTAAGGCGAATTTCTCTATTTTCATACTTAAATAATGTAT
Source organism: Prevotella sp. (assembly GCA_021204735.1). Lineage (GTDB taxonomy): Bacteria > Bacteroidota > Bacteroidia > Bacteroidales > Bacteroidaceae > Prevotella. The sequence goes on along the minus strand of JAJPYV010000087.1, from coordinate 7,263 downwards.
TATGGGGTGCAAAATTAGGAAATTTCCTTAAAATATCTCAAATTAGTAGTTTTTTATTTGCTCATTTAAATTTTTTATTTCTAAATTTGGTGCGAGTTTAATACTTCATATATTTTAAAAGTAATAAAATCAAACATTTAATGGAAAAAGAGCTTAAAAATCATCATCATCACCACCATCATCAAGATGGATCTGAGATTTTAAAGAACAAGCTCCTATCTGCGTCTCGGAGACGCAAGGTATGGAAAAACTTAGGATTCTTGATATTAGTTTTAATTGCGATAATTGTAATATTGTCATGTCTTTGGGTATATCTTTACGATAATTAAAAACATATTTTGAAACTTAAACTATAAAAAACAGAGGTGCTTTAGTGAAAGCACCTCTGTTTTTTACTATGTCTCGTTAGTCGCTTAGATACATCTTGCGGTGCTTTGTGCCCATGTGAGCCTCAACCACATTGATTACATAGTCTCCGAGTTTCTCACACTCGCTGACGATATCCATGTATATCGTTCCTATGGTATATGTGTACTCATGATTGTTGACATCGTTGAGGTTCTGCATCTTCAACTGGTTGCGGTAGTTGTTTATCTCATTCTCGATGTTGAATGAACGACTAATGTCGAGCTTTTCCTTACGTCCGGAAAGCATCACGTTCATCTGCGTAAGACTGTCGTCGGTAAGCTCGAACATCTGGGACAAGCGTTCCAACTGTTTTTCGGTGAACTCTTCCTCGCCCTGCATCTTCCTGTTCATAGTCTGGGCAATGTTTAAACAACTGTCACCGATACTCTCTATTTCGGATATCTCACGGAGCATGGCACGAATGGTTGCCTTTGTCTCATCACTCAGATGGGCATTGCTCACACGGTCAAGATATTTGGCAATCTCAATCTCCATGCGGTTGCTTATGCTCTCGTATTTCTCAACCTTGGAATATAATTTGGCAAATGTGGTGTCGCTGTCGGTGGTGAGAAGTTCACGTAAATAGTTGAACATCTTCTGCATACGCTCTCCGAAAAGAATAATTTCTTTCTGTGCCTCAAGTACCGACAACTCTGGTGTCTCCATAAGTGTATTTCCTCCGATGTAATGTAGACGGAAGTCTTCGTTTTCCTCGCTCGCACGTGGCTTGATCAAGAAACATACTACCTTTTCGATATATGGCACAAACCAAATCAGTATGAAGGTGTTGCAGACATTGAAACCTGTATGGAAAGCGGCAAGCATTACAGAAAGTTTCACTGGGTCGGCAACTGATGAATGTGGGTCATAATGTACGATACGGCATACTGTATTTACGAATGGATAGAAAAGACACAGGATCCAAATTACACCGAACACATTGAACACCAAGTGAGCCAATGCAGCACGCCTTGCCTGTGTGTTGGCTCCAAGAGCCGCAAGGTTGGCAGTGAGTGTTGTTCCGATATTCTCTCCCATGACAAGTGCGATACCAAGGTACACTGGTAACACTCCACTGGAACAAAGCACCATGGTGATCGCCATAAGAGCTGCCGATGATTGCAATATACATGTCAGCACGGTACCTATCAACAAGAAGACGATAATCGTCATATAACTGTTGACATCAAACGAAGTGAAAAACGCTAACAGTTCAGTGTTATGCTCTAAATCCATGTCTTTGCCTGTCTGTCCCAACAAAGCCAAAGAGAAGAACATAAACGAGATACCGAAAATGAAATCTCCGATGAACCTGCGGCGACGGGTGTATAGCAAGATTATACCTACTATGAACGCCGGGAACACCACGTTCGTAAAGTTGAAGGAGAACCCTATGCTCATTATCCAAGCAGTAAGAGTTGTCCCAATGTTAGCTCCCATGATAACGGAAATTGCCTGCGCAAGCGTTATCAGTCCCGCGTTCACAAATGATACGGTCATCACGGTGGTTGCCGAAGACGACTGCACTGAACACGTCACGAACATACCGGTGAGCATACCTGTGAAACGATTCTTGGTCATCGTCCCCAAGATGTGGCGCAACTGTGAACCTGCCATCTTCTGGAGTGCCTCGCTCATCACTTTCATACCGTATATGAGCAATGCCAATGAACCAATAATCTTAAATAGTATCCAAATCGACATATTTTAAATTAATTTATGACACGATTATGTCCGGAGTTGAATAAAACTCCGTAACTTTACGAACGGTAATACTTAATTATTAAGATCATGAAACAATTAATACAAATCCGTTGCAAAAATAATAAAAAAATACAAAACATTGCAATTGGGAGCACACTTTCTGAAGTTTTTAATGAATTTAATTTAAAAATGGACTTTGGACCTATCAGTGCAAAGGTCAACAACAAGGTAGAGGGACTCACATTCAGGGTTTATCACAATGTGGATGTAGAGTTTCTTGACGTAACATCACCTTCGGGTGCACGGGCATACACCAGAACTCTCTTTTTCGTGCTCTGCAAAGCTATGAATGACTTGTATCCGGATATTCCGGTGATAATAGACATACCAGTGTCTAATGGTTACTACTGCAATATCGAGTTGGGACACCCCGTAACAAAAGATGAGGCTGATGCCATCCGCAAAAGAATGCAGGAGATAATCGAAGCGAAAATGCCTATTGTCAGACATGACTGTCCTACAGAAGATGCAATAAAGATGTTCTCGAAATTAGGTAAAGAATCGAAGGTAAAACTGCTCAAAAGCGTAGGTACGCTTTATACAACTTATTATGAGATTGATGGGTATAAAGACTATTTCTATGGTACTTTGCTCCCTAATACTGGTGACCTTTATCTCTTCGGACTTGAGAAATACTACGACGGACTGCTGCTCCGCACTCCTTCGAAGGAGAACCCAACACAACTCGGAGAACTGATTAGACAGGACAAGATGTTCGAGATCTTCTTGGAGCACCACCGTTGGCAGAAAATCCTCGGCGTAAGTACTGTGGGCGACTTCAACGAGGCAGTTCAGAAAGGTCATGCCACCGAACTGATAAATGTGTCGGAGGCATTGCAGGAGAGGAAAATAGCTCGTATTGCTGATATGATAGTAGCGAAGAAAGGCGTGAGGGTGGTGCTCATCTCTGGTCCATCTTCAAGCGGAAAAACAACATTCTGCAAACGTCTCTCAGTACAGTTGCTCACCTGTGGCATCAAACCGGTGCCGATTTCTCTTGACGATTATTTCGTAGACCGTGAGAAAACCCCGAAAGACGAAAATGGTGAATATGACTATGAGAGTTTGTATGCTCTTGACATACCGCTGCTTAACAAACAACTAAATGATTTGTTTGCAGGCAAGGAGGTACAACTCCCACATTATAATTTCCAAACGGGAATGAGTGAGCGAAATGGGAAAAAGATGAAACTGAACGATGATAACGTACTGATACTTGAGGGAATACACGCACTCAACCCTGAACTTACGGCACAAATACCAGAAGAACAGAAATTCCGTGTTTATGCATCTGCTCTTACAACCATACTGCTCGATACACACAACTATATACCTACTACTGACAACCGTCTACTGCGCCGCATTATCCGTGACAACAAATACCGTGGCGTGGATGCAGCGGATACTATAAAAAGGTGGGCAAGCGTGCGTGCTGGTGAGAAAAAATGGATATTCCCGTTCCAGGAAAATGCTGATGTGATGTTCAACACTGCCCTTCTGTTTGAACTTGCCGTAATCAAAACACAGGCTGAACCTCTCTTAAGACAAGTGCCAGAGAATGTAGAGGAGCATGCGGAAGCCTACCGACTGCTGAAATTCCTGCAATATATCTCTCCGATACCAAACCGCCAGTTGCCGCCTACATCTTTGTTGAGAGAATTCCTTGGAGGCAGCTCGTTTAAATATTGACTTTCTGATAGGTTTATTCGGAAAATAATGAACATTTGTAAGATAAAACGTGCAAATAATGATTTTTTGCACGTTTTATTTAATATTTCCTTAAAAACATTTTGCAGTTTCAATATTCTTTACGAACTTTGCATATTGTTTTATTATCCACATTCTTATCCTTGCTAAAACAGGACTTCGTGGAGATGGTATTAGATATAGTTAAGGCAATAAAAACACATATATTATATATAATATGACTGACGTAGTAGAAGTAAAAGAATTGAATGATGTCGTAGTTCGCTTTTCGGGCGACTCTGGTGACGGAATGCAGTTGGCAGGTAACATTTTCTCAACTGTCTCTGCGGAGATAGGCAATGGCATTTCAACGTTTCCCGACTATCCGGCAGACATCCGCGCCCCGCAAGGCTCACTAACGGGCGTGTCAGGATTTCAGGTTCACATTGGTGAGGGTATAGTTTATACTCCTGGTGACCTTTGTGATGTACTCGTGGCTATGAACGCCGCAGCATTGAAAATGCAGTACAGATACACAAAACCGCAAGCAACCATTATCATCGACACCGACAGTTTCGGGCCGAAAGACCTCGAAAGGGCGCAGTTCAAGACAGGCGACTATCTTGGTGAGATGGGTATCGACCCTGACAGGGTTGTTGCTTGTCCGATTACTACAATGGTAAAACACTGCCTTGAGGATAGTGGTATGGACAACAAGGCAATACTGAAATGCCGCAACATGTTTGCACTCGGCTTGGTATGCTGGTTGTTTAACCGTGATTTGGAATTAGTTGCAAATTTCCTAAAAGAGAAATTCGCAAGAAAGCCTCAGATAGCAGAGAATAATATTAAGGTGGTGAATGCTGGCTATGACTATGGTCACAACTCTCACGCAAGCGTACCATCTACATATCGCATCGAGTCGAAGGTGAAAGTGAAGGGCCGCTATATGGATATCACTGGCAACAAGGCAACAGCATACGGACTGATTGCTGCTGCAGAAAAAGCAGGACTGAAACTATATCTCGGTTCTTATCCTATAACACCAGCAACTGACATACTACACGAACTCTCAAAACATAAGTCATGCGGTGTAATAACAGTACAGTGCGAGGATGAAATCTCTGGTTGCGCAAGTGCTGTAGGAGCCTCTTTCGCAGGTGCCTTGGCAGCAACCTCAACATCAGGACCTGGTATCTGTCTGAAGAGTGAGGCGATGAACCTTGCCGTAATCGATGAACTTCCTCTTGTGATAATCGACGTACAGCGTGGCGGTCCGTCAACGGGACTTCCTACAAAGAGTGAGCAGACCGACTTGTTACAGGCTCTTTTCGGACGTAACGGAGAATCGCCAATGCCTGTAATCGCTGCAAAAAGTCCTACCGACTGTTTTGACTCTGTGTATCAGGCAGCGAAAATCGCCCTTGAGCACCTTACTCCAGTAGTATTGCTCACAGATGCTTTCGTAGCTAATGGGTCTGCCGCTTGGAAACTACCTACAATGGAGGAATTGCCTGACATTCATCCTCACTATGCACCAGCAGAGCAGAAGGGTAGTTATTCGCCTTATCATCGTGACCCAGAAAATGGCGCACGCTATTGGGCAATACCAGGTACTGAAGGCTACTCACACATATTGGGCGGTTTGGAAAAGGATGGTAACACTGGTGCTATATCCACTGACCCAGAAAACCACGATAAAATGTGCCGTCTAAGGGCTGAGAAAGTGGCTAAGATAGAAGTTCCTGACCTGCACGTATATGGTGACAAAGATGATGCCGAACTGCTTATCGTTGGTTTCGGTGGCACATTCGGTCATCTGTATTCAGCTATGGACGAACTGAGGAAAGCTGGCAACAAGGTGGCTTTAACACACTTTAAATTCATCAACCCTCTGCCAAAGAATACATCGGAGGTACTTAAAAAGTACAAGAAAGTGGTGGTGGCAGAGCAAAACCTCGGTCAACTTGCCGCTTATCTGCGTATGAGTGTCGATGGATTTGTTCCCTATCAATATAATGAGGTGAAAGGACAACCTTTCGTTGTAAGTCAGTTGGTTGCCGCCTTCGGTGACATAATTAAGAGTTAAAAAAGCCCCTAAATCCCCCCCCCCTTAGGGGGACTTGCAGTACGGCTGAAGTTAAATGATTATACGAATTAAGAATACGTTTTGCTTGAGAATAGAGCTTGCTATTTAAAGGAAATATGTCAATGAATTATACAGCTACAGATTATAAAAAAGGACAACCTCGCTGGTGTCCAGGCTGCGGAGACCATTTCTTCTTGGCTTCGCTGCACAAAGCGATGGCAGAACTTGGTGTTCCGCCATATATGACAGCAGTAATTTCGGGTATTGGATGCTCAAGTCGTTTACCTTATTACGTCAACACGTATGCAATGCAGACAATACACGGTCGTGCGGCTGCAATAGCTACCGGTGCAAAAGTAGCAAATCCTGAACTCACCGTCTGGCAGATTAGTGGTGATGGTGATGGACTTGCTATCGGTGGTAATCACTTTATTCACGCTATGAGGCGCAATATCGACATCAACATTATATTGCTCAACAATAAGATCTATGGTCTTACGAAAGGGCAGTACTCCCCTACCTCACCTCGTGGATTTGTAAGTAAGTCATCTCCATACGGAACAGTGGAAGACCCATTCCTGCCGGCAGAACTCTGTTTCGGCGCACGTGGTCATTTCTTTGCACGCGCCGTGGCTACCGATGCTGAGGGAACGGTGGAAATCTTAAAGGCTGCAAAACTGCATAAGGGTGCTTCTGTCTGCGAGATTTTACAAAACTGTGTGATATTCAATAACGGGTGCTATGACCCGATATACACAAAGGCAGGCAGAAAGCAGAACACCATACATGTACGTCACGGAGAACCGCTGATTTTCGGCGAAAACAACGAGTATGGACTGATACAGCAGGGTTTCGGATTGAAAGTTGTGAAAATAGGTGAGAATGGTATCACAGAGAAAGATATCCTCGTACACGACGCTCATTGCGAGGACAACACCCTACAACTGCACCTTGCCATGATGGACAATGAGCATGGTTTTCCTGTTGCTCTCGGTGTAATCCGTGATGTTGAGGCTCCTACCTACGATACTGCCGTAAACGGGCAAATTGAGGAGATTAAAGCGAAGAAGAAGTACCACAACTTTATGGAACTTCTTGATACCAACGACACTTGGGAAGTGAAATAGAATTAGTCATTATACACAAACCGGGGTAAGAAAGTCAGATTTTTCTTATCCCGGTTTTTTGCGCATATATCAATTTTCTATATGTATATGCCTATACGTTGTGCAGACATAATAACAAAAACAGGTATGCAAGAAATGGGATAATACACTGGAAAAGCTAACCGCATATTCCAACACCCTTGCAAACCT
>JAJPYV010000244.1 GCA_021204735.1 Prevotella sp. | reverse complement strand
AACGAACTGACATTCAACATCAGCATTACGAATACCGGTAAAAACACATACGACAGTTATGTCAAACTCATATTCTATGCCAACGGTGACTATAGCGATTATTATACCGAACAATCTGAAACCACATACAATGTGGCTCTTGAACCTGGTGAGACGAAGGAATTTTCTTATACAAATACAGACATGAAATCTGGTATGCAATATTACATCGTTGTGCAAAATGATGAGGATAAAGACATTGCCACTTATAATTACCTAAGAGTGGAAGCCTCCGGCATATCTTCCATAACCTCCGACGACAACATCAAGGCGAACATCTATAACATTTACGGCACAATCGTTGGAAAAGCAACAAATGCGACAATTAAAGAAACTCTCGATACTTTGCCAAAAGGTATTTATATCTTCAAAGGGAAGAAAGTGAAAAATTAAAAGTTAAAAATTCAGATTGCTAAAAATTACAAATAATTGTGGTTTGAATTTTTTAATATGTGGGTCTTTTTGCCATTTTGGAGCATGAGGTCAACAGGTTTGTTGTAGATTTATAAGGATAAAATAAATTTACGACTACAAATTTTTAAAATTATTTGTTATCTTTGCAGATAGGATTTCAAGGAATTTTCTTAAAAATTAATCCGTTCTGATGATAGACTTACTGAACAATGATATCAGCGAGAATGAATTACTGGAGTTTGATGAAGAACTCTTGAGGATACTTCTTGTCGATAGGACAACCAGTAAGAATATTATTTGGGGAACGGATGACTATCAGGAATATGGATATGGTTTCAACAAGACAGACGCAATAGATATAGATAAGATTACCGGTAATGAGTATGGACATTTGATAATGTCACGTTCAATGAAATCCAGAGATCAGCAAAAGACACGTACACAGGAAAAGGCGGAAGTTTTCACGCCCTCATGGTTATGCAACAAGCAGAACAATTTAGCTGACGTTTCATTTTTCGGAAAAGAGGGAACATTCAATGAAGAAACTGAATTTGGTTGGCATATAAATAGTGATAAAGTAGAGTTTCCACAAGGCAAGACGTGGCAGGACTATGTACTTAACAATGTTCTTGAAATCACTTGTGGAGAAGCGCCGTATCTTGTAAGTAGATATGACACTACTACAGGAGAGAAAATAGCGATAAATGAAAGGATAGGACTTTTAGACAGGAAATTCCGGGTTATAAGTGAGAATGTTGTGATTGGAGAAAAATGGCTTGAATGGTCGATTAAGGCTATAAAGCATATTTATGGATTTGAGTTGCAGGGAGACAGTCTGTTGATAGCCCGTGAAAACGTGCTATTTACTTTTGTCGATTACTATTATCAGCGTTTTTCGAAAATTCCGAATAAAAATTTATTAAGAGAGGTTGCAGAGATAATCTCATGGAACTTGTGGCAAATGGATGGTCTAAGCATGTCTGTGCCTTATTCATTTCTTGGTAAAGAGAATACAAACGAGGGCATATTCACGAATGATGATTATTTTCAAGATGAAAAAGGAATTGATTCCTGCGTAGGTTTTGGCGAGAGTATAATTGAGTATAAAAAAGGGAAATATTGCCTTATAAAGGATTGGGACACAGGCGAAATTGATACAGTATTAAATTTATTTCATCACCGATATGGAAAATATATCTAATATCCAAATATTAGACAACCTTATAGTAGGAAGGGTAGATCCACAAATATATGCCTTTTCAACCCAAACGATACCAAATTATTTGAAGGTTGGCGATACGTATCGACCTGTGGAAATACGCTTGGATGAGTGGAGAAAGTTTTTTCCAAATCTTGAAAAGGTATTCAGCGAAATCGCAAAAGTGGATGATTCCGTATATTTCAGAGATTATGAAGTGCATCATTTTCTTGTCAACGATGTTGGACGGGAAAGGTTGACTCCTGATATTTTTCCAGACAGACCTTATTCACAGGAGTTTTTCAAGGAAGCTACTGTAAAAGACATTAAAGATGCCATCGATGACATACATTATTCGTACGAAAAAGGAATTTCCAAATATCATTTTTACAGGGATGGAACACCTGTAGTATTTCACTATAATCATGAAGAAGATTACCCACCAAGACCCAATCAGGCAGCAACAATCGAGAAATTTAAAGCGGCATATAAGAATTGCAGGCACAATTTGCTGATGTATGCAGTAATGCGCTTCGGCAAATCATTCACCTCAATGTGTTGTGCGGTGGAAATGGATGCAAGACTTGTCATTGTTGTATCGGGAAAAGCTGATGTGAAGGACGAGTGGAAGAAAACAGTGGAAGGTCATAAGAAATTTGTAGATTACGAATACCTTATTGGCGAGGATTTGCTTAGAGATAACAATATATTATCCAATACATTAAAAGAAAAAAGAGCAGTATTGTTTTTGACATTGCAGGACTTGTCAGGAGATAAAATAAAAAAGAAACATCAAGAGATTTTTGAGAACAAAATAGACTTGTTGATTATTGATGAGACACATTTTGGCGCACGAGCAAAAGAGTATGGCAAAGTACTTACTGAGAACAAGGTGTTCATGTCAGAGAGGCAAGCGGCAAGGGAATTATTCGATTCTGATAACAGTTTAGATGAAGTCGATAAAATGACAAAGACACTGAATGCTAAAATGCGCATACATTTGTCGGGAACGCCATATCGTATTCTGATGGGCAGTGAGTTTTCAAAAGAAGATATAATAGCTTTCTACCAGTTTTCTGATATAGTAAAAGACCAGGAAGAATACGATAAAGAACATCTGTTGGATGTGGACTATAAGGAGTGGGACAATCCATATTACGGATTTCCGCAAATGATACGTTTTGCATTCAATCCAAACAAGTCATCAATAGGAAAGATGGAATCAATGAGGAAAAAGGGCATAACATACGCTTTTTCCGCACTTTTCAAGCCCTGTTCCATAGACAAAGATAATTCCCATGACAAGAAACATTGTTTTTTTGAGAATGAGAAAGAAATCATGGATTTGTTAATGGTTATAGATGGGACAAAAGAAGATACAAATGTGTTAGGATTTTTGGATTATGATAAAATAAGGGAAGGAAAGTTATGCAGACACATTGTGTGCGTGTTGCCGTATTGTGCCTCTTGCGATGCGCTGGAAAATCTTATTAACAAAAATGCTGACACTTTTAAAAATCTTAGAGAATATACTGTCATAAATATTTCCGGTTGGGAAAACACAGCATATAAAACTATAGAAAGCGTAAAGAACAAGATAAAACAACTTGAGAGTAACAATAAGAAAAGTCTGACTTTGACGGTCAACAAGATGTTGACAGGTTGCACAGTTCCCGAATGGGATACAATGATTTTCCTTAAAGATACAGCCTCCCCGCAAGAATATGACCAGGCTATCTTCCGTTTGCAAAACCAATATATAAAGAGATATACGGATGATAAAGGTAATATCATAAAGTATAACATGAAGCCGCAGACACTGCTTGTGGATTTTGACCCGAA
>JAJPYV010000397.1 GCA_021204735.1 Prevotella sp. | reverse complement strand
CATTATATATTGCCATAGTAGCAAGGCTGGGGGTATCGGGCGTATCGCAAACATTGGAATTGGTGTTCCGTTGGTGTATAATCCTCACGGTTGGGCTTTCAGTATGGTTAACTCTGGCATAAAAGGTCAGATTTACTTGTGGCTCGAAAGAATTTTATCGCTTTTTACTACTAAGTTTATCACAATATCTAATTACGAGAAACTTATTGCTGTGCAGAGACATGTTGCAAAGCCTTCTCGGATAAAGACAATCTTTAATGGCATTGATATGGATGCCGTAAATAGACAGTTATCAAATTCCTATATCACGAGAAGATCTATGGGCATCCCCAATGATGCTTATATAATTGGTATGGTAGGGCGTATTTCCGCACAGAAAGCTCCTGACACTTTCGTAAAAATGGCGGCAAAGGTCAAGGAAAGCATCTCAAATGCTTGGTTTATGATTGTTGGTGATGGTAATGAACGAAATGAAATTGAAAAGTTGATTGCTGATTCGGGATTGTCAAATTGCTTTACAATAACTGGTTGGGTTGATAATCCTCTTGCATACGCCAACTTGTTTGACATATCCGTCCTGCTATCCCGTTGGGAGGGCTTCGGATTAGTATTGGCTGAATACATGAAATTAGGCAAACCTATTGTGGCAACGGAAACGAATGCTATTCCAGACTTAATCACAGATCATGAGAACGGTTTGCTTGTGGAAGTTGACAATCACGGACAAGCAGCGCAGGCTGTACTTGAGATATACGATAACGAAAATTTACGCAATAACATGATACAAAAAGGCGAAATGAGAGTAAATGCTTTCTTTGACATTAGGCGTACCGCTATGGAACATGAACGCCTATTTGTTAATATTTATGAACGGGGGGGTAAAATGTAAACTCTACATTTATGCAATATGCCCTACTTCAAATAAAGAAAGGAGGGTAGCATGAATATCTTATTCATAGGTGGTGCTGGTTTTATTGGTTCTAACTTGGTTAAACGGTTTTCATCTGACAAAAACTATTCGATTTTTGTCATGGAGCCTGAAAACGCTAACATTTCAAGATTACAGGATTGTGATGTAACCATATTCAGAACATCACTGAATGATATTGAGAGTGTAACGAATATTATCAGTAAAAACAGAATAGAAATCATTGTTCATTTGGTTTCAACTCTTATCCCTGGAAGTAATTACAATGAGTATGTCAGAGAGTTCAAAGATGTGATATTTCCTTCCATTGAACTGATGGAATATTGTGCAAAAGAGCACATAAAATTTGTATTTTTCTCTTCTGGCGGTACTGTATATGGCAACAGGAACAATGTGCAGCCTTTTGTTGAGACTGACAACATGGAACCAATTTCTTATTATGGCTGGTCAAAACAAATGCTTGAAAACAGTATTTTATTCAAACACCGTACTCAAAAACTCAAATATTTAATAGTTAGGCCATCCAATCCATACGGACATGGACAGAACTTGTATGGGCAACAAGGTCTTGTGGCTGTTGCTATCGGCAAACTTTTAAACAACAAACCTGTTGAAGTTTGGGGTGATGGCTCTGCAATACGTGATTACATTTTCATCAATGACCTTGCTGAAATATTCTATCAATTAATAGTTCAAGATGTTAGCAATGAGGCAATAAATATCGGAAGTGGCAGGGGTTATTCCGTGAATGACGTTCTTGCGTTCCTGAAAATTATTTCGAAATGTGATTTCCGCATAGATTACCAAAATGTGCGCCCTGTTGACGTATCTAATATGGTACTCGATACGAGCAAAATGAAACGCTACATAAATCTGAATTTAACGCCTATGCTTGAAGGAATGTCTGCTTTCTATCATGAAGTTCATAGTCTAAAAGACCATGTAAAATCTTGATTATTGCTAATTTTAAAAATATTTATTTATGATACGTATAGCAATAATTGCAGGTGTTTTACATACGGGTGGTAAGCGTAATCTCATTATGGAGTATTACCGCCATATTGACCGCACAAAGGTACAGTTTGATTTTATCTGTGATTCTGATTCCAATGGTATTCCTGAAGATGAAATAAATTCTATGGGAGGAAAAATTTATAAGGTTGCTCCTTATAAAAATATTATTCCTCATTTAAAACAGACTTACAGGATTCTAAAGTCAAACCGTTATGAGGTGATACATGCCTTTGACAACACGCTGAATATCTTCCCTCTATTCATGGGTTGGCTTGCTGGTGTTAAGGTTAGAATTTCGGAAAGCATTTCTAAGGGTGACAAAAATGAAAAGAAAACTTTGATAAAATATGCACTTAGACCTTTTTCTCATTTCTTTGGCAATTATTATATGGCTAATTCAATAGATTGTGGGGTATGGCAATTTGGCAAGGATTGCTATGAAAAGGGTAAAATCAGTATATTCAAAACTGTAATAAATGCTGATGCCAATGCATTTGACCCTGAACTAAGAGAACAGACAAGAACAAAATTTGGTTGGAACGATAAAGTTGTTTACGGGTTTATTGGCAGATATGTTCCTCAAAAGAATCCTCTTTTCTTAATTGATATCTTCAATGAGATTACCAAAAAGCAAGATAATGCTATATTGGTGATGATTGGTTTCGGTGATTTGGAAAATGAAATGCATGAGCGGATTAATCAGTATGGAATAACTGACAAGGTTGTTGATTTGGGTCGCAGGGATGACATTAAACAATTTTATAATTCATTTGATGCTTTCTTACTGCCAAGTCTGTATGAGGGAATGCCCGTTGTTGGCATTGAGGCTCAGTGCGCAGGCCTTCCTATTTTCTTTTCAAAAAACATTACAGAAGAAACTTCCGCATGTCGACTTGCCAATTACATTGGGTTGAATGAATCTCCAAATGTTTGGGCTGACAAAATAATTGAGACAACAAATAATAATCTACCTTACCGTAGGAGTTATGCAACTGAAATTAAAAAATCTGGTTTCGATTCATATAGTGAGGCTCGTAGATTACAAGACTTTTATCTTGACAAAATAAAAGTAATACAATGAAAGTGGTTGTTTCCATTTTGGAAATAACCAGTGAACATGGTGCTATTGTAAGGTTCTGATTTCTCATGTCTTACTCTCTCTTTGACTACCAGAAAGAGATGAAAGCCCGCATTTGTGAGGCTTTCGGCTCGTGCCTGTCCGTGATGTGCCAGATGCCGACTGGGACTGGCAAAACGCATCTGCTTGCGGCTGTGGTCAAGGATTTCATGACCGATAACCGCAATGGCACGGTGTGGATTGTCGCTCACCGCAGGGAACTCGTGGCGCAAATCGAGGATACGCTCGAAAGGCATTACCGCAAATATGGGGAAATGCAAAAGAACGATCATCTCAAGGTTTTCTCCATTCAGTGGCTGTCCCGCAATTGGGAGAAGGTGAGCGGTTGTCAGCCTGGACTGATTGTCATTGATGAGGCGCACCACTCGTTGGCTGTGTCGTACCGTGAACTGTGGGAGCATTTTCCAAAGGCGAGGAAGTTGG
>JAJPYV010000081.1 GCA_021204735.1 Prevotella sp. | reverse complement strand
GTATATTATATTCAATGTTAATGGCGGTGGTTGCTGTCCTCTCCATGTCGAGCTGCTCTGACTTTCTTGAGGCTACTAACAAGTCTAACATCAGTGCAGACAGCTATTTCACGACTGAAGAAGGACTTGAGGCACTGCGCATCAAGGCTTACAACGAATTCAAGGCTTTGGTTACCAACACCGACATGATGGAGTGGGGTACCGACCTTTATGATGAGTCACGTGGTAAGGAGCCAGGAGAGTTTGCTACTTTCAGCATGACTCCTGAGTCAAGCGACGTTCAAGATTTTTACTCAAACGCTTATTCTCTTATCAACTATGCCAACTGCTGCATAAAATATGGTGAGAAGAATGCGCAGATAACAGCAGAGGGCATTTTCATGCGCTGCTATGGCTACTATCTGCTAACACAGCAGTTTGGTGCCGTTCCATACGTTACATGGTATATTGAGGATGCAAGCCGTGATTATCCACGCACACCGCTCAATGAGATTTATCCAGCCCTTATCGAGGATTTGGAAGGAATTATGAACGACAGTAGTCTGCCTGCCAACTCTATTGAAACCTACGGACACAGCGGTTACATCAGCCAGAGGGCTGTAAAGGCTCTTTTAGCAAGGATTTGCCTCGCTGCCGGCTGGGATCTCCAGACAACACTTACTGACGCAATGGGTTCTACTGACGGAAAAACATATAATGTAACCTCAACGGAGTATTTCACGAAGGCAGCGCAGTATGCTGTTGCAGCTATCAACGGTCAGTCGCTCACTATGTCTTTTGAGGACAAGTGGTCACCATCAAATCAGGACAATGCAGAGGAGATTTTCTCTATCCAGTATGACCGTGCCGGCTATCCTGGTGATGTAACAAGCGGTGGCCATAGTCTGCAGAACTCATACGCCGGATATTATGGAACACAGACATCAACAGGTCTGAAATACACTAATTCAGAGCTTATCGAGTCTTCCAAGTCAATATATCTCTGGGGTGAGGGAGATGAGCGTTGGGATGGTAGTTTTATGAACACGATCTACAACTATAATGGAGACTGGGATAATTCCGGCTACTATGCTTATTATAATGTATCAGATGCAGACAAGAGTAAGTTGTCGATAGCAATAAGGTTTTTCCCATATTATGTAACAGAGGATGAGGCAGAAGCAGAGTTTGCTGCAAATATCAGTCAGTACACAAAGGGAGCAAATGACGTAAATAATATATACGCATTCATTTTGGCTTCTACTACTACTAAGTATGTGTTCAACGCTGATGGCACTTACACTAAGACAACAGACACATACGATAATATAAATGATGATCTTAACTGTCCGAATGCCCTGAAGAAGTATGATGACCCGGAAACTACTATCGGTGCAACGAGCAAGAACGACTATCGTGACATCGTAGTATTCCACCTCAGCGAGATGTATCTTGTTGCAGCCGAGGCTTACCTTATGGCAAATGATGCTGAATCGGCTCGTAAATATGTGAACTATGTACGCGCACGTGCTGGTGCAGAAGAGTTGACTTCTATGGATCCGTCTTACTATGAGAGTAATTTTGTATTCTATTCTACACCAGCTAATTTCACTTTCACGCAACTTGACATTATTCTTGATGAGAGTGCCCGTGAGTTGTATGGTGAGCGAATGAGGTGGATGGATTTGCGCCGTACACGTCAGCTTGTTAGATATAATGTAGCATTTAGTCCGTTCATCAGCTCTTCTTCTGATATGAGCGATATCTATGGTAACGTCAAGTGGTACCGTCCAATTCCGTCAACTGAAATTAATGGTAACGACAGTATGACTGATGCAGACCAGAACCCGGGCTATTGATAATATGTGTTTTCTAATAAACATTCTAAAAAACAGAAAAGATGAAAAAGATATTATATTTGATGATGGCGTTTGTAGCCCTCAGTTTCGTTGCTGTATCGTGTGATGATGACGACGATGTAACGTTCACTGTCTCACCTGAGGAAGGTGCAGCTGCTACATACGTTGGCACATACACCATGTGGGAAGATGGTACTACTGATACCACATACGCCTCAGGAACAGTAGTTATAACCCCTGAACGCTCTTACGTTGCTAACGTTGCCTGGCAATGTGCCGACTTAGACCTTGATGTCGCATCTGTTGCCAATATTTCTCATGCCAATGATGGTTATGTATTCTCCAATACTTCTACTGATAATGAAATTGGCTCTGCATTTAGTGGCAGGATAGATGAGAGTGGCAATATTGAGACTTATTTCCAGTTGTTAACAACAGTCAACAGAAAGCCCCACACTTACATCTATATATTTGAGGGAACAAGACAATAAGAATAATAATCTATAAAGCAATCGGAGGGTTCAAGCCAGATTTGAACCCTCTGTTTTTATGCATCAGCTAATTCCGCATTTGTTCTAAAACTCCATAGTTAGAACATTGTTAAAGCAATTATGGGAGGTGATCTCTCCCATAATTGCTTTTTTGGTAAACTTTAATTACTAACAATTAAAGAAAAAGATTATGAAGAAAATTTTACTCGGTGCATTCGCACTTTTTGCCGCTATGACGGTAAACGCACAGGAAATCATCGCCATCAATGCAGATGAGGTAGCTCAACTTCAACAAGATGATGGGACGATTCTCGGAGGCACAGAAATCGGTGCAACTGAAAATCTTTCACTTACTGTAAAGTTCACTGATACTTATAAGTCAAATGCACTTAAATACGGTTTGAGTATGAATGGAGAAGACATCGAAGATGGATATGGTATCCAGGGCTCAACCAATGGTGCTGCAAATGGAAAAGAGGGTCAAAATAGTACTGTAAGTCCTATAGATGGCTGTATTTATGCTGTTACGCCTGAAAAAGATGGCTACGTATATTTTATACACAAACCTTCTTACAACAAAAATTATATAGTTTTTGAGGCGACTGACCGTATCCCTTATTTCTTCTCAATGTATGATCCTACAGCAAACGTTTATGGAGAATATAACCTTTCATACGGATACACTGACTCAGAAGGAAACGTAGCATCATATTGGAATGATGAATATTCAGAATGGATTCTGAATGAGGATTATCCAATTCTGCGGCCTGAGGATTATGACACAGGTCTTGCATCTGCACCAAGCAGTAGTTGTATAGGCGTTATCGCTTTCCCTGTAATAGGTGGACAAGGTTATGAGTATCTCTGCTATGCAACAGGTTCAAAAATATCACTCGGTTATGTAATATTCTCAGAAGAGGATAACATAACAATCACAACTTCACATTGGGTTGACAGTGATAAAAATCAGATTGATTTTGATTCACCTGTTACTATCTATGAGCCAGGTAAGGCACCAAGTAATAGCGGAAGTACTGATGAGGAAGGCTCTGGCGAAGAAGGTTCAGAAGGTATTAACAATGTAACAATTAACCTTGACAGCACTGGTGCAATCTACAACATCGCTGGTCAGCGTCTGAGCACAATGGGCAAGGGTATCAACGTTGTTAACGGCAA
>JAJPYV010000042.1 GCA_021204735.1 Prevotella sp. | reverse complement strand
GGCGGTAAGTATAAGATTGTGCGTTTTTTGAACAGCGGCGGTTTCGGCTGTACATACGAGGCAGTGCATACGCAGTTGGCTTCGCGTGTTGCGATAAAGGAGTTCTTTATGGAGAATTATTGCAACCGTGATGACGATACAGGCAACATCAGTATAGCTACCAAGTCGATGGCTGGTCTTGTAGGGAAACTTCGTAAAAAGTTTGTTGATGAGGCCAGGTCGATATTCAAGATGCACCATTCCAATATCGTGCGAGTGGTGGATATCTTCGAGGAGAACGGCACGTCTTATTATGCCATGGATTTCATAGAGGGCAGGTCTCTTAATGAAAAGGTGAAAACATACGGACCGTTGCCGGAACAGATGGCGTTGAAATATATCCGTCAGGTGGCTGATGCATTGAAATATGTCCATTCGTTCAACCGTCTGCACCTTGACGTGAAGCCGGGTAATATAATGATTGATGCCAATGATAATGCCATATTGATTGATTTCGGAGCGTCA
This sequence comes from Prevotella sp., assembly GCA_021204735.1. Lineage (GTDB taxonomy): Bacteria > Bacteroidota > Bacteroidia > Bacteroidales > Bacteroidaceae > Prevotella. Next base: position 3,015 of record JAJPYV010000042.1, on the reverse strand, counting down.
AAGCACTATGATGAGGAGAGCGGTGAGAACACGTCATCGTTGTTGGGAATAAACACGAAGGGCTATGCGCCAGTGGAGCAGCAGAACGCCAGTTTCACCACATTTAGTCCTGCGACGGACATCTATGCCCTTGGAGCGACGCTGTATAAGTTGCTTACAGGTATTACACCTCCCGATGCGGTAAGTATTATGGGTGAGGAAAGCATGCTGCAACCATTGCCAACCACTATCTCCCAACGGACACGCAACGCGGTTAAAGCCGCAATGCAGTTGAAACGCAAAAACCGTCCGCAGAGTATAGATGAGTTTTTGGCAATACTCGATGGAAAGAGCGATATAGAAGTAGAGGTTGTTTCCGTGGCAGGAGATGACGGAACGAGGATAGACGAACCAGATGATGCTGAGTTAAATGTTGAGGTGGTCAAGGCAGGTAGTGGTAGCACTGTCAAAGATGCCGGTACTACTGGAAATAATGTCGTTGTAGGCGGCAATCCGTCGGACAGAGCAGGCAACAGTGCCGGTGGTACAGAGAATCAGAAAGAAGGGTCTGAGTCAGTTGAGGAGGAAGATAAGAAGAAGTCATTATTGCAGACGGTAATAATAGCGTTGGCATGCGCAGTGGTAGTAGGAATAATCGTGTATTTTGTGATACCGAAGCAGCAGACACAAACGAGCCAACAAAGCACTCAAGAGCCACAGTCAAGCAAGAGTGGTACAGGTAAGATCAACGGTCACGAGTATGTTGACTTGGGCTTGGGAGTGAAGTGGGCTACATGCAATGTTGGGGCTTCATCGCCGACAGGCTACGGCTACTATTACGCATGGGGTGAGACGAGTCCAAAGAGCGAATACACGAGTGATAACAGTAAAACTTACGGACAGAGCATGGGAGATATAGCGGGAAAGTCAAGTTATGATGCGGCGAGAGCGAAATGGGGCGGGAGTTGGCGTTTGCCTACGGCGAGTGAGATAGACGAATTGATAAAGAAATGCAAGTGGACGTGGATGACACAGGGAGGGGTGAACGGTTACAAGGTAACTGGACCGAACGGCAACAGTATCTTTTTGCCTGCTGCGGGCTATCGTGTCGGGTCGTCGCTCAACTACCAGGGAAGTTACGGCTACTATTGGAGTTCCACGCCCTACGAGAGCTATACGTTCTACGCGTACCTCCTTGACTTCGATAGTGGCAGTTTCTACAGGAATTGGATCAACCGGTACGACGGTCGAAGTGTCCGCCCCGTCTCAGAATAAAGCGAAGCGTGTTGGATTAATTTAATTGATTTGATTTATTTGTCTTGGGCATTCCAAGCCCAAGACAGAAGGACCGGCGAAGCCGGTCAAAAATATGGAGTAAAAAATGCCGACGTACTCAGAAGTGATAAAATTTGAGGAAGAGGCTCCTAAGGATGTGATCCGCTTGGTGAAGTCAGGTGAGTTTTACCGTGCATACAACCATTCAGCGTGGCTGTTCTATTGTTGTATTGCGGAGCACCGTGTGATGCGCAAGTACGTGAAAAGTCTGAAATGTGATATCTATTATGTGGGATTTCCGGAAAAGAGCCTGTTTAACAACATAGGGGAGCGAAATGCTTCGCAAAATAAGAAATAAGAAAGAAGAGATAAGAAATCAAGATTGCTTGAGTTTAGTGTTTATGTCATTTTGTTTTGTTGTTTATATTGTTTTGACAAGAATTTTTATTATTTCCTCATTTTTCTCAAACTTAAGGAATATTTTTGCAAGTTCAGTCACATTTGATTTTGTACTCACTGATGGTGCGAGTATCTGAGGAGAAACTTACACCGATTTTGTATAATTTTCTTCCATCTGCGGCAAAACCTAATGTGTAATCTTTTGAGTCGATTTGTTCTAGTGCTTTGTCGGCTGAGACATCAACCTTGAGTTCCATGACGTAGATGTAATCTTTCGTGTAGATAACAGCGTCAATGCGGCCATACGATGTCTTTCGCTCCACATCCACGTGAAAGCCCATGAGTTTGAATATCAGACACATCACATTCTGGAAATATTTCTCCAACTCTCCTATTATACTGTAATCATTACCATCCAAAAGAGCTTTCATGCTTGACATGAAACGCTCCGGCCGGCCTTCTTCGACATCACATACGAAATCATCAAGGAAATCGCTGGCTTTTTTATCTTTGTTTCTAATATAAAACGGCAAGAGGAAATTAGTAAATCCCTGCTCGACCTCAAGATTCGGGAAACCGAGATAATATTTATCGAATCTCTTTTCATATCCCTTTATCGTCAGGTATCCACATTGGTAAAGCAATGGTATTGCAGAATTATCTATTGATTCCACGCTGTCGAGCAGTTCTGCCGTAACTGTCTCGTTCTGCAGATTATTAAGGTTATAATCGTTGTTCTGCAACATCTTGACGAGGAATGATGGTGTACCTGTGCGATACCAATATTTCCCGAATTTTTTGCTTTTCAACGTGTTCAGCAGACTGAATGGGTTGTACATATCAGGGGAATTGGGAGCGAAATGATAGCCGTCGTACAACTTTTCTAATTCCGCACACGCTTCTTTGAAGGTCATGGAGTTCGCCTCGGCAAGTTCATTTATTGAATCATCAAAATAAGTATGTAGTTCCTTCTCTGAAATGCCACAGATGTCTGCATACCGCTCATCCAAGGTTATATCCTCTAAATTATTTAAGTCACTGAACACGCTCATATGACTGAATTTCGACACGCCGGTAAGGAGAGCGAAACGGATATACTGGTCTTGCGTTTTCAGTACCGAGTATATTGCCTTTAATTTGCGGCGGAACAGCTCTTGCAGTTTCTCATCATCTATTGCATTGAGTATGGGCTTGTCGTATTCGTCAACCAATATTACCACTTGCAGACCTGTCTTCTCGTATGCTCGTTCTATGATACCCTTGAAACGGGACTCAAACGTGTTTTCCACATCCAACGAGCCATAAGCCCTTTCCCATTTTGCAAAAATGGTATTCAGATTACTTTCTAAATTCTCCACAGAA
>JAJPYV010000151.1 GCA_021204735.1 Prevotella sp. | reverse complement strand
ATAGTATGTCGCAGGGTGCAGAACTCTATGCCGTTACTCCTGCCAAGAAAGAAAAGACATCTAAGGTTGAACAACTGACTTTCGAGAACAAGCACTTATACGACCAAATGACATTCGGTGAGGTGCGTGAGCGTTGGATAAAGACAACTGACAACAAGGATATGCTTGTTTGGATTATCCTGCCGCCTCATTTCGACGAATCTAAGAAATATCCTACATTACTATATTGTGAAGGTGGACCTCAGTCTCCTGTCTCACAGTTCTGGAGCTACAGGTGGAACTTCCAGATTATGGCTGCCAACGGATATGTTATCGTCGCTCCTAACCGTCATGGTCTGCCTGGCTTTGGCAGTGAGTGGAACGAGGAGATCTCTGGCGACTGGACAGGACAGTGCATGAATGATTATCTCAGTGCCATTGACGATGCCTGTGACAACCTGCCATACGTTGACCGCAACCGTCTTGGTGCTGTAGGCGCAAGTTTCGGTGGATTCAGCATCTACTACCTTGCTGGGCATCATGACAAGCGTTTCAAGTGCTTCATCGCTCACGACGGTGCTTTCAATCTTGAATCAATGTACACTGATACTGAGGAGGCTTGGTTCAGCAACTGGGAATATGATGATGCTTTCTGGAACAAAGATATGACGGAAAACGCAAGGCGCACATACGAGAACTCTCCTCATAAGTTTGTTGACAAATGGGACACTCCTATTCTCTGCATACATGGTGAGAAGGATTATCGTATCAACGCCAACCAAGGCATGGGTGCATTCAATGCCGCCCGTATGCGAGGCATCCCTGCCGAACTCCTCATCTTCCCCGACGAGAACCACTGGGTATTGAAACCTCAGAATGGCATCCTCTGGCAGCGCACCTTCTTCAACTGGCTTGACCGCTGGCTGAAGTAAAAAGCCCCTCCCTAACCCTCCCCCATAGGGAGGGAACAGAGAGAATACACGCAAGCAAACCTACCGCTAAGTGTAGGGACATAATTTCTCGATTAAGCGAGAGCAGAGCCGAACGTGTTCGAGCTTTGCAGAGCGTGAGAGAAATCACCGCAGGTAATTTATTATGTCCGCCTCAAGCAAACCTCAAGAGGAAACTCAAGCAAAGAGCAAGGCGCAAGCCCAACTTTTAACTTTTAACTTATAACTTTTTTTCATGACTGAAATAATTCGAAAAAAACTCAGCGATTCTGCTGGCGCAAGATGGATTGCCCTCCTCATCGTGGCATTCACCATGATGATGGGATATTTTATAACTGACGTAATGTCTCCTTTGGAGGTGTTGTTGACCGCCCCCAAGGGTGAAGGTGGTCTCGGTCTCGGTTGGTCCTCCACAGAGTATGGCTTCTTCAGTGGTTCATACGGCTACATCAACGTGTTCTTGTTGATGCTGTTCTTCGGCGGACTGATCCTCGACAAATGTGGCATCCGCTTTACTGGTATAATGAGCTCCGCACTGATGTTCCTCGGTGCTTTAATCAAATTCTATGCCGTAACCAATGATTTTAGCGGTACTATCTTCGGTTTCCAGACACAAGTTATAATCGCTTCTTTGGGCTTCGCCATATTTGGTGTGGGTTGCGAGATTACTGGTATCACGGTCTCTAAGGTGATTGCAAAATGGTTCACCGGGCATGAGCTCGCTCTTGCCATGGGCACGCAGGTTGCCCTCGCCCGTCTCGGCACTGCCGCAGCTCTCGCATTCTCACTGCCTCTTGCAAAGCATTTCAGCACCGTTGGTGCACCAGTTCTGTTCGGTGTCATCTGTCTACTTATCGGACTGCTCGCATTCATTGTTTACACATTTATGGACAAGAAACTTGATGCCTACTCTGACGGCACTAAAGCAGAGAGTTCCGATGATGAGGGCTTCAAATTGTCCGACCTGAAACTAATTTTCACGAACAAAGGCTTCTGGCTTATTACACTACTCTGCCTCATGTTCTATAGTGGCGTATTCCCATTCCTGAAATTTGCTGCAAAACTAATGATTGCTAAATACAACGTTCCTGTTGATATGGCTGGCGCAATCCCTGCCCTTCTGCCTTTCGGAACGATATTCCTTACTCCTTTGTTCGGAACGGTATATGACAAAATCGGTCGTGGTGCCACATTGATGATAATCGGTTCTGTGATGCTCACCTGCGTACACGTTCTTTTTGCCCTGCCAATCATGCCTTACGGCTGGTTTGCTATCATCATAATGATTGTTTTGGGTATAGCATTCTCTCTCGTACCAAGTGCCATGTGGCCCTCCGTACCGAAAATCATCCCGATGAAACAGTTGGGTTCGGCATACGCCATAATATTCTACATCCAGAACATCGGACTTGCTCTCGTTCCGTTACTTATCGGTTGGGTGAACGGTAAATTCAACAATTACACCCTCACCATGGCAATCTTCGCCATCTTCGGTCTCATCGCAATCCTCATTGCTGTGATGCTCAAATTCGAGGACGGCAGAAAGCAGTACGGACTTGAGAAAGCGAATATCAAGAAATAAAAACGAGTTCATAAATATAAGTTTAACCCTTTAAATATATCATCAAGAAACAGACAAAAAACCAGCGTATGGAAACTGTCTTGCATGCAAGGCATTCCGCAGAGTAATTCTATTCTTTATTAATTAACTTCGGAAAAGCGTTTTCATTCGTATCTACATAATATTTGAGCTTTTAGCTCTTGTTCTCTTAATTCTGAATACCGCCAAAATATTTATAATGCGAGAGCAAGCTGACTGAAAGTTCACGTTGATAAGGCGTGAACTGTTCTTCACTTGTTGCATTATTAGGTCACTTGGCGGTAACCCAGAATTAAGGCAAGGTTCGAATGGTTGCACGCCTTTTCCTTTAAACAAATTTATCAAATGAAAAAAACAGTATTTTTATTGTCCATGCTTTTTGCATGCACATGCGTATCTGCGCAAAATGAAATAACAAAAATTGGAGAAGTAGGATATGCATTTTATAACCCTGCTTATTATATGTGCCCTAAAGAATTTTATTATGAAGGTAATGTAAAATATATAATACGTGACTACGAATCAGAATTATTAGAAACTGATTATCGTATTTGGATATTTGATATTTACGATGACCAGCTTCAGAAAGAAAAGACAGTTAAAGCGCCTTTAGAACAAATGACATACATAAATTTTGATACCAACACCAGTTTTTATGATAATGATGTGACTTTAACCCAAACTCTTTTCAATAATGATGAGTTATACGAATGGGTTGAATTAGTTGAAAATGGAACAAATTACACAGGTTTCAAAGTTATGCAAGAAGGTGATGTTGAATTATGCTCAGTAGATTTTGGTATTGAAGCTTATTATGTATGGTTTTACATCTACATAGTTAATGAAAATGTATATCTTGTAGCAGATATAGAATATGGAGAAAATGGAGTAAAGAAAGAGCCTTTCTACTTTTACTTGATTGATTCTGGCGAGGACACAGGTATTAAATACGTTGGCAAAGTCAATGGCATGAGTGTTTCTCCAACTATCCTGA
>JAJPYV010000154.1 GCA_021204735.1 Prevotella sp. | reverse complement strand
TTGCATGAACTGTTTTCTTCTCAACCCCAAAAGGAGGCAAATCGTAAATCCCGGCATATCTACGACTTGGCACAGATGATGAACACCGACATTGCGACAAGGGCTATTGCCAATGATGAGCTGTGGAATACTATTCATCATCATCGTGAATTATTCACCAGTATGAGAGGAGTGGACTATACTCCAGACATACGTAAGCGCATATGTCTTCTCCCACCTAATGATGTTATGGACGATTGGCGTAAAGACTACAATGACATGCAGTCAGTTATGATTTACGGTGAAAAGCCAAATTTCGATGACTTGATTGATAAAATGAAAGAACTTGAAAGCAAATTCCATAATCATTAATATGATTTTCAATCCATATAATCAGAAAAAATATTTTCTACAAGAATAATGATTTTGCCACAAAATTTCAGAATCTTATTATTCATTCAACTAACATAAATTAGGGCGCACATATCGCAGTGCACCCTAACTATATAATTAAACCGTATTGGCTTATTTTATATATACTTTCTTCACAGAGCCATCAGAATAGCGGATGATATTAATACCGCTTTGGGGTGTATTGATACGTCTGCCATTAATTGTATAGCGTGCTACCTCTATTACATTCGATTCTGAATGGATTCCCTGAATGCCAGCAGGATCTTCTGTAGTGAATGTTTTAGTCTCTCCGTAATAAGTATTGCTACTTGTCTTTGCGTATGTACGATATGAATATGTTGTGCCTGATGTTAGGTCGGTTAGAGTTACAGTTATATCCGTGCCATCTGCCGTAACAGTCTGAACATCATTTTCTTCTATCCAATACTCAAATCCTTGCTCTATGATTTCTTCCTCTCCGACTGTGATTGAGCCGTTTATAGTGGCACTGTTTGTCGTGATTTCACTAACATCGGCTGTTTGAGTTGCCGGCTCTCCTACACCGATTTCCACTATGTTATAGAAGTCTTTCCATGTGTTAGCAGTTGAATATTCCTCGATTGAACCGGCAGGTACCGATAGCCAACAAGCCTCTTTATCAACCTTATAAAAAACTCCACTTAATCTTGTGCTACATACAGGATGATTAGGATTATATGAAGTTATATGCATTAAACTTGTGCAACCGTAAAATGCCTGTTCATCAATATTCGTCACTGTTTTTGGAATAATTATTGACCTTAAAGATGAACAGTTATAAAATGTTCCATCTTCTATAATTGATAAAGAATCAGGTAAAATAACAGATGTTAAGGCGGTACAATTATAAAACATACTTGAAGCAGTACTCGTAAGTGAATTTGGAAGAGTTACTAACGTAAGACTTGTGCAATCTCTGAATGCTCCAGTACCAACGCTTGTTATGGAATCAGAAAGGTTGATAGACGCTAATGAAGTACATCCACTAAATGCAGCGGAACTTATGGTAGTTAACGCATTGGGAAATGTAATCTCTTTAAGGCTATCACAATCATAAAAAGCACTATTACCTATTGTCAATAACGACTCAGGCAATTTTATTGAGGTTAGACTTGTACAATCCTCAAATGTAGAAGTTCCTATGCTCGTTAACGTTTCAGGTAGATTTACAGAACTTAGATTAGTACAACCTTTAAACAACTTATCACTTAAACTTGTTACAGATTCAGGTATCGTTATTGAGGGTAAACTTATACAATCAGAAAATGCGCTGCTTCCTATATCCGTAATGTTCTCATGTAATATTACTGATACTAAATTGTCACAATCCTCAAAGACTGAATTTCCTATACTTGTTATGGATTCAGGGATTGTGATAGAGGTAAGACTTGTACATTTTCCAAATACTCTATAATTTAAACTTTTTATTGTTTCTGATAAATAAACAGATGTTAAACTAGTACAGCCATAGAACATATTAGCATCTAAATAGGTTATGGAAGCTAATATATTAGCAGTAACAAGACTAGTACAATTTTCAAATACTCTATTTCCTAAGCTCTTTACTGATTTAGGAATTGTTATTTCAGTCAAACTGCTGCAACCACTAAACACTCCTTGATTCATAGTAGTTACAGATTCTGGTATAGTAATTGTTTCTAAACTGATACAGTCATAGAATGCGGCATTTGAAATAGTCGTTACAGTTTCTGGTATGGTTATTTCTTTTAGGCTATAACAGTCAGAAAACATTGCATATCCAATAGTTTTCAGGTTTTCTGGGAGGACAACAGTTGTCAAGTTTGGACAATTTAAGAAGAAATAAGTGCCTAACGATGAAACTGAAGCTGAAATGATTGCTGTATTAAGGTTTGTACAATCGCTAAATATAGCATCTCCCATAGTTGTGACATGCTTTGGAACTGTAACTGAAGTAAGACTTTCACATTCTTTGAATGCTTCTATTTTTATAGTAAGTAAAGAATCCGGTAAAGTTATGGATTGCAGACTTTTACAGCCTCTAAATGCATCTTCACCTATAATTGCTAATTTTTCTGGTAATTTTATTTCTTTAAGACTGCTACAATCCCTGAAAGCAGCATACTGTATGTTTGTAACAGTTTCTGGAATACTTATGTCTGTTAGATTGGTACAACTCTCAAACATATAAGAACTTATATCGGATATAGGGCTTAATATTTTGGCGGATATTAAGCCTGAACAATTACTGAATACCTCACTACCTACACTTGTTACAGATTCTGGAAGCGTTATTGATGTAAGGCCTCTACAAAAATAAAATGCATTTTTATCTATACTTGTCACAGAATTTGGGATATCTACAGAAGTAATTCCATTACAATTTTCAAAAGCATAGCTGCCAATACTTTCTACGGTCTCTGGAATGGAAATAGAAACAATATCACTACACCCAATAAATGCTCTACTCCCTATTCCATTTACAGTATAATTTTCCCCATTATAAGACACAGATTTGGGTATTACGATATCTCCTGTATAAATATTCGATGATTGATTTGATGAATAATAAGTCACTTCACAATACCGAAAAACAGTATCTGTCACATTATAATATATACCGTCAATTTCAAAGTCGTATGCCAATGTTGGCGCAGTAAGAGATAGAGTCAAAAGACACAAAAGCAAAAATCTTTTCATAATTCAGTAATTTTTTTAGTGCGCCTGTGACCCTCAGAAGCAGTTAATGATTAGTGGTTTTTAAGGCATAGAAAAAAAGTGGAGCCAACATTCAAGCCTTATCCACTAAGTAGGGCTTGGACTCCCCGTAATACAGATAAGAGAATGAAAAACCCCACTTGGTTGTATTTCGAAAAAACGAATACACACCAAGAAGAGCATCATTTCTCATTATTCTGGAATTACTTACGTGAAGTGTCCAAGTTCACTTAGTCAGAATAAAGCGAAAAATGCGCTTTCTAATATGTCTTACAAAAGGCATGAATACCTAATGCAGCAGCAAATTTAATGCATAGAAATAACATTTGCAAACAAAATTAAAATTATTTGTCAATAATATAAAATTAAGTGGATTATTCATCATTTTTTCAATGACTGTAATATAAAATGAAATCC
>JAJPYV010000339.1 GCA_021204735.1 Prevotella sp. | reverse complement strand
GAAGTTCCTCGTGAGATTTATTATTTCGGTGAGAAAGGTGAACCTGTTTATGATGCGATAGAAAAGGCTATACGTCTCAGGTATTCCCTGTTGCCTTATGTATATTCCACTTCCTGGCAGGTTTCCAACAGGCAATCTACTTTCATGCGCGCGCTGTTTATGGATTTCCGCAACGACAAAAATGTTTGGAACATGCCTTATGAATATTTGTTCGGCAACTCTATCCTTGTTGCTCCTGTTGTCAACGCTCAATATACCCCTGAGATTGAAATTGGCCTCAACAAGATTGGGGAATACAACAAAAAAAATAACAATGCAATAAATCTGAATGTGGATTTCACCGAACATAAATCAACGGAACTTTATTTGCCCAAAGGAGTATCGTGGTATGACTTCTGGACTAATGAGTTATTCGATGGCGGTCAGCAAATCTCTCGTTCCACTACCCTCGACATCATCCCGCTTTATATCAAGGCTGGCAGCATCATTCCTATCGGTCCTGATGTGCAGTATGCTACAGAGAAAGCATGGGATAACCTGACTTTGAAAGTCTATCCTGGCAACGATGCTGAATTTATCCTCTACGAGGATGAATTTGACAACTACAACTATGAGAACGGTGCTTACACGGAAATTCCTATCTCATGGAACGACCGCTCGCAAACTCTCTCTATCGGCACCCGCAAAGGCTCTTACAATGGCATGCTCTCCTCACGCTCTTTCAACGTCATTCTCCCTGACGGCACCTCCAAAAGTGTTTCATACAACGGCAAAAAAACTATCGTGAAATTCTGATATATTTGTTATAATTTTGTACGTAATTAAAGCTGTGATTCTATTTTGCCATTATCTACAATTTATAAACATAACCATTTAAATATATGAAAAAAACAAGTGCCGTTAAATTTCTTCTGATAATCTGTATCGCCTTTATCGGCACATCTGCAAAGGCTCAAAATTTACTATACCCGCAACATTTTGTCCTAAGCGAGGTAACACTCCTCGACAGCCCTTTTAAAACGGCTATGGACCGCAACATAAACCAGTTGTTCCTGTACGATACTGACCGCCTTCTCACTCCTTTCGTACGCCAGGCTGGATTATCTGAAACCTCCGACGCTGCAAACCCTTACTATAATTGGGAAAAACTTCACCCTAATTTCGAGAACTGGACTGACTATCCTTCGTTTGCTCTCGATGGCCACGAGGGTGGTCATTACCTCTCTGCCTTGTCTTTGGCTTACGCTGCCTGCCATGATAATTCAATCAAGGATTCTCTGCTGAAAAGAATTAATTATATCGTTGATATCTTGAACGACTGCCAAAGGGCTTTCGATAACAACACCGAAGGACTAAAAGGCTATATCGGCGGTCTGCCCGATAACACTATCTGGACTGATCTCTATACTGGCAGCAACGCTCAGTTGACTGAACGCTGGGCGTGGGTTCCATTCTACGTAATCCACAAGATTTTTGCTGGTCTGCGTGATGCTTACGTCTATGCTGGCAATAATACGGCTTTCGACATGTTAAAAGGCATGGGTGACTGGGCAATTAATGTTGTGTCTAAAATTGATGAGTGCGACATGGACACCTTGGTGTTGGCGAATGAACACGGCGGAATTAACGAGGTTCTTGCTGACCTTTACTCACTTACAAAAGATACCCGTTATCTCGTTGCTGCAAAGAAATATTCCCACAAGAAAATGCTCAATGGTATGCAGACGCTTGACACTTCATTTCTTGATTATAGACATTCCAACACTCAAGTGCCGAAATATATCGGTTTTGAACGTATCTCACAGGTTGACTCTTCAGCTTCTGAATATCATACGGCAGCAATAAATTATTGGACTGATATGGTGGACAACCGCACGATCGCAATCGGAGGTAACAGTGTGGATGAGCACCTTTTCCCACAATCAGAAAACAACAAATATATCACCAACAGCAACGGTCCTGAGACGTGCAACACTTACAATATGCTCAAACTCACCGAAAACCTCTTTGATGATTTCCACGATGCTAAGTATGCTGATTTTTACGAGAAGGCAATGCTTAATCATATCCTCTCCACACAAGACCCAATAACTGGCGGGTATGTTTATTTCACGCCTCTGCGCCCACAAAGCTACCGTGTCTATTCTGTTGCTAATAAGGCTATGTGGTGCTGTGTAGGTAGCGGAATGGAGAACCATAGTAAGTATGGGCATTTCATTTATACTCACAGTGCCGACAATTCCACATTATGGATAAACCTATTCACGGCAAGCCGTCTCGATAACGACAATTTCTCTCTGACTCAGGAAACTGATTTCCCTTACAGCGACTCCTCCACTATCACGGTCAATAAGGCTGGCAACTATACCATCGCTGTCCGCCACCCTGCCTGGACAACCGAAGACTACAAGGTAACGGTCAACGGCGAGGACATAACGGACAAAGTTTCCAACAACGACATTTCTGCTTCCGTCACGAAAGGTGTCGCCTCGTTTGTATATCTCAACAGAAACTGGCAGGCTGGTGATATAATCTCCGTAACTTTCCCAATGGAACTTTCTCTTGAACCTCTGCCTGTTTGTGATGATTATGTTGCAATAAAATATGGCCCTGTTGTTTTGGCTGCCCGCACGTCAAGCAATAATACTGATGATTTCAATTACGATGCCCTGCCTGCACAATATGCCGGCACTGGTCGTATGGATCATGCCCCAGACTCTGTTACTGATTCTTTGAGTCTTTCATCCGCTCCTGTGCTTATCGGTTTGCGTGATAATATCCTGAAACAAAGGATAACATACAGCAATCCTCAGGAACTTTCTTTCACTCTTGACGTCTCTCACGAAGGCAGTAAATGGACCACTCTCCAACTTATCCCTTTCTATAAGGCGCAGAACGCAAGGTATATGGTTTATTGGAAACAACTTACTGAAGAAGAATATGCAAAAAACCGAAAATAAAAAACATACGCATATAAAATTGAAATTTTTTGAGACCTAAAATCATGTTCATTTAATAAAATGTTGCTGTTTTAATTTAAATATCCTAAATTTGCATACGATTAAAGAAAATCGATTTTTACGGTTTGATTATGACGTAACAAAATCATGGACATAAAGAACAAGAAAGTTATCATAACTATAGTAGTTGTCGGCGTGCTCCTTATTGGGGGCTTGGCTTTCCTCGCTATCAGCATGTACCACCAAAGTCAGAACTATAAGGAAATGCAGGAACTTGCCGAACTCGACAAACAGGAAATGGAAAACGAATACCAGAAATTCGCCGACCAGTACAACGAGATGAAAACTCAAATCAACAACGACTCTATCATCGAACAACTCACACAAGAACAGATGAAAACGGAGAAATTGTTGGAGGAACTGAAAAACGTGAAGGCTTCTGACGCCCGTGAGATTGCCCGACTGAAAAAGGAATTGGAAACGTGCCGTGCCGTGATTAGAAGCTATATCTATGAGATTGACTCGCTCAACCGCCTCAACCAAAGTCTTACGGAGGAGAATATCAGGATTAA
>JAJPYV010000292.1 GCA_021204735.1 Prevotella sp. | reverse complement strand
TGACAGTAAAAGAGGTTAACGAGTTGGCAACAGTCCTGAAGGACGAGTATGGAATTGAGCCTGCTGCTGCAGCTGTTGCTGTTGCTGCTGGTCCTGCTGCTGCAGCAGAGGTAGTTGAGGAGAAAACATCATTTGATGTTGTCCTCGTTGAAATCGGCTCTGCTAAACTGCAGGTTGTAAAAGCTGTTAAGGAAGCTTGCGGTCTCGGTTTGAAAGAGGCTAAGGAACTTGTCGACAGTGCTCCTTCAACATTGAAAGAGGGCTTGACAAAAGACGAAGCTGAAAACCTCAAGAAAACCATCGAGAACGTTGGTGCTAAGATAGAACTCAAATAATCTATATTTTCCAACAAAATAAGGGTTAAGGCTCTTTCAAGTAGAAGGGTCTTAACCCATTTTGTGTCTTTTTTATCTTGTATTCCTCCACCGTTACAGGATAGTTTGAGTCGCACATAAAATGACTTATTGTTAAGGTGGGTATTTATAACGGTAATAAAAATCTGTAATGGCCTCAAAAATCATTGACAACAGAGTAAATTTTGCCAGCGTGAAGAATCCGATGCCCTATCCGGATTTCCTCGATGTGCAGTTAAAGTCTTTCAAGGACTTCTTACAGTTGGACACACCGCCTGAAGAACGCAAGAACGACGGTCTTTATAAGGTATTCTCAGAGAATTTCCCTATAACCGATACTCGAAACAATTTCGTTCTTGAGTTCTTGGACTACTATATCGATCCTCCTCGTTATTCCATAGACGAATGTCTTGAGAGAGGACTGACATATAGCGTACCTTTGAAGGCTAAGATGAAACTTTATTGTACAGATCCCGACCATGAGGATTTCGGTACATTCATTCAAGATGTATTTCTTGGTACTATTCCATACATGACAGAAAACGGTACATTTATCATAAATGGTGCTGAACGTGTTGTAGTATCCCAATTGCACAGGTCGCCAGGAGTTTTCTTTGGTCAAGGAATACATGCAAACGGCACCGTACTCTATTCTGCACGTATTATACCATTCAAAGGCTCTTGGATTGAGTTTGCAACTGACATCAACAATGTAATGTACGCATATATCGATCGTAAAAAGAAATTGCCTGTTACAACGCTTTTGCGTGCTATCGGTTTTGAGACGGATAAGGATATTCTACAGATTTTCGACTTGGCAGAAGAGGTGAAGGTTAATAAAAAGAATATCAATACCGCTATTGGTCGCAAACTCGCTGCAAGGGTTCTGAAAAGCTGGAACGAAGATTTCGTCGACGAAGATACAGGTGAAGTTGTCTCTATCGAGCGTAACGAAGTGATAATGGAACGTGAGACAGAAATAACAAAAGAAAACATAAATGACATCATCGAAAGTGGTGCTACTGCCATTCTTCTTCATAAAGATGCAGAATCTGCAAGCAAGTATTCTATCATTTTCAATACTCTACAGAAAGATCCGAGCAATTCAGAGAAAGAGGCTGTCCTTTATATCTATCGCCAGTTGCGCAACGCTGACCCTGCTGACGACGCAAGCGCACGTGAGGTGATACAAAATCTCTTCTTCTCTGACAAACGTTATGACTTGGGTGATGTGGGTCGTTATCGTATAAATAAAAAACTTGGTCTTGATACTGATATGAATGTCCGTATCTTGACAAAAGAAGATATTATAGAGATTATCAAATACCTTATTCAGTTGGTAAATTCTAATGCCACTGTTGATGATATTGACCATTTAAGTAATCGACGTGTACGTACTGTTGGGGAGCAGTTGAGCAATCAATTCTCAATCGGACTGGCACGTATGAGTCGCACTATTCGTGAACGTATGAACGTTCGTGACAATGAGGTGTTCACTCCAACTGACCTAATTAATGCGAAGACTATCTCAAGCGTGATAAACTCGTTCTTTGGAACAAACCCATTGTCCCAATTTATGGACCAGACTAACCCATTGGCGGAAGTTACTCACAAGCGTCGTCTGTCTGCCTTAGGTCCTGGCGGTTTGTCTCGTGAGCGCGCTGGTTTTGAGGTTCGTGACGTCCACTATACTCACTATGGACGTCTTTGCCCTATTGAAAGTCCTGAAGGCCCGAACATCGGACTTATCTCATCTCTTTGTGTTTATGCAAAAATAAATGAACTGGGATTTATCGAAACTCCTTACCGTAAGGTTAAGGATGCAAAGGTAGACCTTGACAACAACAATATTGTTTACCTTACGGCAGAAGAAGAACAAGACCATATTATCGGTCAGGGTAATGCTCCTTTAAGAGAGGATGGCACATTCATACGTACTTTCGTGAAATGCCGTCAAGATGCAGACTTCCCTGTAGTGCCTCCATCAGATGTGGACCTTATGGATGTGTCACCTCAGCAGATTGCGTCAATTGCCGCTGGTTTGATTCCTTTCTTGGAACATGATGATGCCCACCGTGCATTGATGGGTAGCAACATGATGCGCCAGGCTGTTCCGCTCCTTCATAATGAGGCTCCTATCGTAGGCACTGGTATAGAAAGACAGGTTTGTGTTGACTCTCGTACTATGGTGACTGCCGAAGGTGATGGAATAATCGAATATGTTGACGCTACAACAATCCGCATACTTTATGACAGAACTGAAGAAGAAGAATTCGTTAGTTTCGAACCTGCTCTTAAAGAATATAGGATTTCTAAATTCCGCCGTACGAATCAGAATATGACAGTTGACCTACGCCCTATATGTAACAAAGGTCAGAGAGTAAAGAAAGGTGATATTCTTACTGAAGGATATGCTACCGAAAACGGAGAACTCGCTCTTGGTCGTAACCTCCTTGTGGCATATATGCCGTGGAAAGGATACAATTATGAGGATGCTATCGTTCTGAATGAGCGGGTAGTTCGTGAGGATATCCTAACATCTGTTCACGTTGATGAATATTCTTTGGATGTCCGTGAGACAAAACGCGGTATGGAAGAGTTCACCAACGATATTCCTAACGTAAGTGAGGAAGCGACAAAAGACTTGGATGATAACGGTATTATCCGTGTAGGCGCACGAGTTGAACCTGGTGATATCCTAATCGGTAAAATCTCACCAAAAGGTGAAAGCGATCCTTCTCCTGAGGAAAAACTCCTCCGCGCAATTTTTGGTGACAAGGCTGGTGACGTAAAGGATACTTCTTTAAAAGCCAATCCTTCTCTTACCGGTACTGTGATTGACAAGAAATTGTTCTCTCGTGCCGTTAAAACCCGCTCTTCAAAACAGCAAGATAAGATTGTTCTCGCAAAAATCGATGAGGAGTATGAGGCCAAGATTAATGATTTTAAAGAAATTCTTATAGATAAGATTCTTGTTCTCACCAAAGACAAGACATCTATGGGCATCAAGGATTATACGGGCGCTGAGATTATAACCAAGGGCAGTAGGTTTACCACTACCCAACTTAAGAATCTCGAATATGATGGTATCCAGTCGAACAACTGGACTAACGATGAGCATACTAACGCACTAATCCAGAAATTGATAATGAATTTTATCAAGAAGTATAAACTTCTTGACGC
>JAJPYV010000370.1:967-3563 GCA_021204735.1 Prevotella sp. | reverse complement strand
CTTTATAATAAAGGGCGGTATAGGGGATTATTATTCAGACAGGAATGTTGCCCATGGCACTGTTGCTAAGGTGTGGTATCTGTCTGCCATGAAAAGGTGGACAAAACGGAGGATGACGGTTTATACTCCACCGGCATACGATAAAAATAAGGAAAGACGTTATCCTGTGTTATATTTGCTTCATGGGTCAGGAGGAGATGAAAACTCGTGGGTGGAAATAGGCAGGGCATGCCAGATATTGGATAACCTTATAGCAGAAGGAAAAATTGTGCCTATGATTGTGGTTATGCCGAACGGGAATGTCGAGTTGGATGCCGCACCGGGTGAAGGTGAAAATCCTGATGTTGTACCTTCAGGTAATAATTTCAAGTCGATGTTAGGAGGAATAGAGAGTGTTTTCATCCATGATATAGTGGATTATATAGACCAGCATTACCGTACTATCATCAACAAGAAATACAGGGCTATAGCCGGTTTGTCGCTTGGCGGATTACATACGCTATACATAACCTTGAACAATCCCGATAAATTCAACTATATAGGTCTTTTTTCCGCACAAACAACCAATACATTATCAGATGAAGGTATTGGTATGATTAATGGTTTTAAGAAGAACATGAGAGAAATAAAAAGAGAATTTACTTCCAGCAAGTCAGAAATCGATAATAGTTATGAGTTGAGCGTTTACCAAAATACAGATGAAAAAATTGATGAATTGTTCAATAACAATCCTGCACTATTATACATCGCTTTGGGAAAAGAAGATTTTGTTAAAAAACTCAATGATGATCTTCGTGCGAAACTTGACGAAAAAGGATATAAATATTATTATAATGAGACGGACGGTGGTCATACTTGGGATAATTGGAGAAAGTACCTGATTGATTTCCTTCCACGTTTATTTAAGGATTAAAATCGAATAGATATGAAAGAACGTATAAGAACTTTATTGGAAGATGCATTACCATTGGTTAATTTGGATTCTGAGTTTCTGTATGAAGAATTAGATTCATTGGGAGTTACAACAATTCTGATGTTGTTATCAGAAGAATATGGCATAAAGTTGGATGCGACGGATGCAACGCCCAAGAATTTGAAATCATTGGATAGTTTAGTTACAATGGTAGAGAAAAAACTTGCAGAATGAGATTGGAGGATTATCTCGAAAAGTATGCTATTGACAATCCTGACAGGATTGCTATAATCTGTGGCGGCAAGTCGTATAGCTATGGTGTGTTGTACGATTTGGTAAGGAAACGTGTACAGGTTATACATGAAGATAATGATATGATTGTCGTATTCAGGGCGGAACCATGTTTGGATTTTTTTATTAACTATTTCGCAATACATAAAGCAGGATGTGTTGCAGTGCCATTAAGTCAAGATGTTCCTGGAAGGAAACTTGACGAGGTAAAAGAGAAATTGAAGCATATCAGGATAGCCCAAGATACAGCAGATATATTGTTCACCACAGGCACTACGGGAAAGTCAAAAGGCGTGATGATAAGTCATCGTGCCATAATAGCCAATGCGGAAAACCTCATCGAAGCTCAACATTATACTTCTGAGTTGAGTTTTATTCTCACAGGTCCTCTCGACCATATTGGCTGCCTGTCTAAGGTTTTCCCTTTGATAGTTAAGGGTGCGACAATAAATGTCTTGGATGGGATGAAAGATATGAACGCATTTTATAAGGCTATGGAAGATTCTCCTAAAAAGGTTGCGACTTTTTTAGTACCTGCCAGTATAAGGATGTTGTTGAAATTCAGTGCCGACTGTTTGGCACAATATGCTGCAAAAATAGAGTTCATAGAGACAGGTGGTGCGGCGATATCGAAAGAGGATATAAATAAACTATGCGATATTTTACCATATAGCAGATTGTATAATACATACGCCTCAACAGAGGCAGGTGTAATCTCCACATATAATTTCAATGACGGCAAACGTCTTGAGAATTGTATCGGAAAAGTGATGAAAAATTCTGCGGTAAGTATTTCAGAGACAGGAACGATAGTATGTAAAGGCGCAACTATTATGAGTGGTTATGCTGTGGATGATAAGTCAATTGATACCGTGTTGCATGATGATGCACTATATACACATGACTTAGGTTATATAGGTGATAATAATTTATTATATTTATCAGGTCGTGATGATGATATTATTAATATCGGCGGTTATAAAGTTGCACCAACAGAAGTGGAAAGCGCAGCCATTGAAATGGAAGGAATAGAAGATTGTATCTGTATTGCGGTTGACCATCCAATATCAGGAAAGGCACTAAAATTATTAGTTGTTAGAAAAGGTGGTGCAATTATCAATAATCACTCTATTGCTATTTTTCTAAAATCGAAGTTGGAAAGTTATAAAGTGCCGTTGTTATATCAGTTTGTAGATAAAATAAAGCGTACATTCAATGGGAAGTTGGACAGGAAGGCTTACGTATATACAAAATAGATGAGCCACACCATAGACTCACACATAAGTCAGATTTCAATTCATGTCAGCTACATGTTATATTTATTTTATTTTTAAAATGAAAAAAATAATAGGGGAAATGTAGTAAATTGTGATTTTTTTTGTAATTTTGTAA
>JAJPYV010000370.1:0-957 GCA_021204735.1 Prevotella sp. | reverse complement strand
CAGTGCAGGGGCGCGATGCTTGGGAGAGCAGTTAAAAGTTAATATTTAAAAGTTCAAGATTTCTTGAGGAATTGAGAATGATTATGCGGCAGAGCCGCAAAGTAAGTAAAAAATTAATTTTGCATGAGGCATGATAAGAATTGAGAGCTGAAAGCTAGGAATTATAGAATGATTATAAAATAATTTTATAAAATAAACGAATATCTAACATATGGACGAAAAAGAAATTCTAAAAATTCAAAATGCTGTTTTTAAATACAGTGATTTCCCTTCGATAATGAGGAGGTATAAGGGAATGCAACATTGGCAATTGTACAAATCATTATTTTTAATGAATGATTTTGCTATACTGTTTGGTCCGACATGTTGCGGTAAGAGTTTATTGGCGGTTATGATTGCGGAGGAGGCATATAAAGTGTTCATAGAAATGGGATTAAGAGATTTTTCCATATTGTATTTTGACATGGAAATGAGAGAGTATCAGTACCAGATGAGATATGAAGATCCAAAGACAGAAAAATCTCATGATTTTCCTAAGGCGTTGATTAGAGTAGAATGCTGCTACAGTGATATTTATACGCTTACGGAAGACAATATGTTAGAGCATTTTGAAGATGCTATAAGGGAGAATAATGCGAGACTCTTAATAATCGATGATTTCACATGTCTTTGCAAAGGAAAGAAGGCTTCTACTGCTGCCGTTTTTTTGCAGAAATTAAGACTTTTGAGAAATAGGCGAGGCTTAAGCATCTTGTTAGTTGCACACTCACAAAAGAGGAATGATTTTAAGCCGATAACGATAGCCGATCTTAATGGAAGTGGTTATATGTCCGCTGCTGTCGACAGCATATTCGCTATGAATTTCAGCCGCAAGGGTAATGATATCAGGTACGTGAAACAGTTGAAATCGAGAGATTCACATATAGAGTATGGAGCTGACAATGTATTGCAGTATAT
>JAJPYV010000026.1 GCA_021204735.1 Prevotella sp. | reverse complement strand
CGAATGTTTTACGTACACGTTGATTTCGTCCAAGTAGAAGTCGCCACCACTTGTTGAGGCGCAACTGTTGTCAATCTTTATCGTATAATAATCGTAATCGACCTCATCGGTATTAATGAAAGACATATAGATCTGAAACCATTCGTTTGTTCCTTCACCCTTACCAGTTACATCACTTGATAAGTCTGCTTCTTCATCAAGAGGATTCAAGTATGTTGTTGTTCTTATCTGTCCTGATGATTGACGGTAGATTGGCGTATGAGTTCCTAAAGCTTCGTTAACTCCCATGATTGTAAAAGTTACTGCGGCATCATCAGATACTGTTTTCCCTTCAGAGTCGTAAGTACCTGAACTTTTAATCCATGCGGTAACAACTACTTCAGAACCTTGACACAGATTTTGTTCAAAGTCTAACTCGGCAATAGTTCCAGGACGGTCAGAAGCATCTATGTACAACCAACAGCCGTCACTGTTTTTAACCAAACCTGTGTATTGTGGCTGATCTGGATTTATATAATTTCCACCAAGTTCACCGTATCCTACGTAATCATTTACGATTTCATACACACAAAAGGATGTCTGATTACGATAACTATCCATTCCTCCAGGTGGTGTAGGATGAATATAGTTTTCATAAGTAACATCGTAAGAGCCATCGTAGAAGGCGTAACTTGAATTGCTCCATTTCAATGGGAATGGGTAGTTTTGGTATTGTGCTGGATAACTCTCATTGCTTGTATAAGCTTTAAATACATTATGTGCGTTTGCAGAAGTTTTGTCGTAAGTACAATAATCGAAATCCAAAGAATTTATTAGATCGTAATTCTCTTCTAAATATTCTTTGGAACGATAGGTCATGTCTTTCCACCAGTAATTATCAAAATCTTCTGCTTCTGTATCAGACAACGCTGCAACCTGTGGTTCGGTAAGTGGAATGCACTCGTCCTTGAAAGTCAACTTAAAGCGAGCAATATTGTAAGTTTTTCCATTGACATACTTTGTTACAAGAATTGTTGCGGTACTGTTTTTGTCAACTTTCCAAGGTGTGTATGTTGAGCTTTTATAAAAACTTATTACGCGATTTGCTCCCTTAATAGAAGAACTGCTTAATGTTAATCCGTTATCGCAACCATCTGCAAAAGTAACAGTCAAAACATCGGTTGTTTGATCACTTTCTCCTGGTATTGCATACGACTGTGCGTCTTTTGAGAGCGCTACGAGTTCAGCAGTATAATTTGAAATATGTCTGCTTGGGAAAGTTATTTCGTATTCTTCGTAATATTTTGAATCCTCATCGTTTGCTCCGCCTTGATAATTGTCATTATTAAGCAAATTCCAATAAGTTTTATATTCTTCAGGCAAATCCTCTGGTGCTTCATCTTCTTCATTATCAATGCCGACAATGTAATAAATCAAACGTCCTGCCAATGTCGGCTCACAATAAATAGTTCCATTAGCGTCTAATTCTGAAGCAAAGTCTATACCTCCTGCGGCAGAACGATAATCACTTTGAGAAAAGTCGTTGTAAATTGAAAGGTCACAAGCTACTGCATAATAATCATTGCTGCCTTGATTGAAATTTTCATTATTATCCTTTATTGTGGAGAACTCATCTTCAGAAGGATAATGGAACGATACTTTTCTTAATGTATTATATGGTGATACGCCATCATAGTTAACATCTCCATTAATACTTGTACAAGTTGCTGTTTTTTTCAGCAAACCACTGATATATCCGTTTTCAAAACGCCAAGCATTATTTGTATCTGTGTTATACGCTGGAAGCAACAAATCTTCTCGGTCGTCATCACCTACCGTAACTCCTTCACCTAAATAATAATTCGTATCATCGAAGTAATTGAACCAACGGAAATAGTTGTTCACCGAGCAGTTGCCTTCTCCTTTGGTGTTTGGAATCAAGATGTCGAGCGTAGTTCCCTTAATCATATAGATGGTATCGGTGTAAACGTGCGTAGCTTGGATTTCTGTTTCATTGTCAGCCAGCGTTACCATCTTGTTATCATCATCAAAGGTGTCGTTGAAAGTAAATCCTGATTGGTTGCGGAAAATCTCTTGATACCACTTTGCCTTTTTGTGCAATACTTTTGTTTCACCCACGTATTTATCATTATACTCAGTGAAGTAAGGACGTTCCTGCTCCAACGTTCCGGTAATCGAAACATTGCGCAAGCCGATGCCCCTATTATTACCCTCTACATATTCAAATTCGCAAACTCTTATTATAAGAGAAAACGAATCTCCAGCCTTTACGTTATAATCACTTGGGTCAAACGAAAAAGACGTGTAAGTATTTTCATAACTGTAATCATTTTTTTCACCAGGCTCACTCGAAAAAGAATTACGATACAAAGTGCCATTAATAATTCCATCATCATCATCATAAGATGTATTGCTGCTTTTATGGCTTTTATATATAGCGACTAATTGTTCATTTGCACTCCCGTTCTTCAGATAAACCATTATACTTCCATAATCATCAGTTCCGTAACGGAAAGCATCGAAAGAAATATTTGAAATATTGAGCTTGTTGCCTTTAAGATTGGATGGAGTTATTGAAAATGTAATGTCGGCTGTTGTTTCTAATGAGAGGCCAGATATTACTTGGAAGCTTGTAAAAGGAGGATTAAATTCAATTAACGTACCATCGTCAACACTTCCGCCAGATGACAATCCACCAGATGATACTTGACTATTAATTTTAAGTTTATCATTATCGTAAGTGCAACTATAACCAATATTGCAATCGTTCAAATATGTTTTGAGGTTTGATTTATCTACAACACAATCAGTGAGGGCACTTTCATCACCTGAGCTGAACTTCCACGTTGCAGTTACTTCGTTTGTTTGCGCATTAACGAAGTTGGGTGTGAGAAGGAAGCAAAGGACGGCAAGCGAATGAGAGAATATTGATTGAAAGCCTGTCAACTGTTTAAAATAATTAGAATTCATAATCCGTTACCCTCCTTTATATTTTGTTCTAATCTTTTGCTTGTTGTCATGTTAAGTCGTTCTTGCGGCAAGAATGCGCTTCCCCAAGGGTTATACGCAGGTGCATTATAAGCGCCTTGACCGGTAATGGTGAAGTCTCCATAACTGAACTTAACCAACATGGTGTAAGTTCTCTTGATGTTATGGCCATCATCGCTATCCCAAGATGCTGAAAGAGTGTATTCTTCCTCATAACCGTTTGTTGCGGTAAGTTCCGTTACGGTAAGTATTCCGTCTGATTTATCGAAGCTAAGAGAACCGTTATCAGCCGTCCAATCCCAAGTAATGCCGTCTACTTCTTTTTTTTCAGTAGAACTGACGTCATAAATGTTCGGAGTTATTGTGAATGATGAAGTGATTTCCCTTAGATTAATGATATAGAGATAAGGATCTTCATCTCGATCGTCGTTAGTATAAATAGTTTGTGAAGTTCCTATGCCAGCGGTGTATGCTTCGACAGTGAGTTCAAGTTCATAGTTGTCGAGTGAAATAACAAGAGGGAAGATATTGTTTCGCGGTAATTTGGTAAGGGTGGTATTGGTTTCCATTATCACTGGTGTCGTTT
>JAJPYV010000432.1 GCA_021204735.1 Prevotella sp. | reverse complement strand
CTATTAGTTAGTGTAATGTGATGTGAGATGTCATCATGTCCTTGTGTCAGACAGTCACTCAGTTCTTTAGTAAACAGGCGCAAGTTTCGCCGTGGCTTCTGAATTTCTTGTTCGAGATAGGCTCCGAAACCTTTAACGTCGATAATTCTGGTACATGGATAATCGTAAATTTGATCAGATTTCATTTACTTGGATTTAATGAGATGCGTAAAATAGGGAAAAGACGGCACCGTAGTGTAGAAAGCCTTTGCGGGTGATTCGGAGCAGGTCACCGTCAGTGGACAATAGGTCATTGTTCTTGCAGAAGTCAATAATTTCATGAATGTGTCGACTGGTTGCATCGGTAGAATTGCTGTTATGCAAGGAGAGGTGATTAAGATTAAGTAGAGAGACATAGCATGAAAGAGAAAAAGCACCAGAGTAAGCAGCGATAGCGACATATTTTGAAGCTAGTTCCTCGTTGGGCAGCAGGTAGGCGTATTCCTCATGGAAGCTGTCCATTCCCAATAATGGGCGATGGTCATTTTTGATATTGTCGGTGAATATGTTTGAGGTTGCAGGGATGAGTTTTCCGACATTGTATGAGATGCCATTGGCGGAGAGACTTTGTGCGGAGAGACCGAAACCTTTGTAGGGTAGGCTTTCTCGCATTCGGTGTCTCAGGTAGGATGATACGCCGAGATCATCCAAAGAACGGCTGAAAGTGTTTTGACCGAAGATGCCGCAATAGCCCAACTCGCATAAACTGTCAAACAGATAGGCATACATATCGTACTTCTCTTGTGGAGTAGTATGGTTTCGCTCGGTAATCATGTTTGTTCTCAGTTCATATAAAGTGACCTGTTCTGGAGCGAGTTGTCGTATCATTTCCACATCGCCTGCGAGAGATTCGAAACTTTGTCCTTTGAGTCCATACATGAAGTCCAGATTCACCTTTTCTATGCCTTTTCGCCTCAGCATTGCGAGAGTATCAGATATTGCATTGAAATGTTGATTTTGTCGATGGTTTTCACTCAGAACATATTCATTATTGGATTGTACTCCAAGCGACATCCGACGGATGCCAGCAGCACGTATCATTGCCACTTTCGTTTCAGTGACCGTCTCGAATGCGCCCTCGATGCTTGGTTCGAAATCATCGGATTGTCGAGTATGCTCGACGGCCCACACGTAAAGTTTCATCAGACGTTCAAATGCCGATTCTTCCAATGCGGTTGGAGTGCCGCCACCGATATCGAAACCTTTCAGACAGAGATCGGGGTGTGTCGTAACGAAATTCCGAACATCAGATTCTACTGCAGTTACATAATGCATCTGAGTCTCGACCGATGGACACCTCATCTTTGTGTATTCACAGAAAGAACACAGGCTCTGGCAGAAAGGAATGTGAATATAGAACGACAAGTTTCTTACGTCATTGAAAGGAAGATTGCAGTTGATACGATATTTGCTCCAATCAGAGGGGCGTATTGGGTAAGAGGTGTTGTAAAGAGGATTGTCAATCCTTGATTGATATGTCTGTTCTACCGTCATTGTAGATTAATTCTGTTTTGGGGTAACTTGTCTTATCTTAAATGCAATTTTTCAGAAGATGATATTGTCGGTATGGAAACCTTGACGGAGAAAATGACCGTCATATACGAGGGAGGAGGCACAATAGTTTGGTTCGTAGTTGCAACGCATGTATACATCAAGCATTCCGGATTCATTGCGGTAAAGGAAGTTGGAGCAGGAGCAATGGATGCCGTTCTCTTTAGTCTTGGTCTTAATGATATCTGGTATGCTTTCCATATCGAGACTACGGTAATCCACATAGTGCGTGCGGCAGAAACTGTTGGACGGCATCAGTCCGACAAATCCTATGACATAAATTTGTTGCGAAATTGCAAAGTCCATCATTTTCTGCACTTCTGCAGGACTGTCCACATATCCTTTTATAAGATTGCAACTGAGGTTCAGTACACATCGATTCACTCCGTTAAATGACGGCATACATGTATTATGGATTTCTTTATAAACCTTGTGGGACAAGCCGTAAATTTCCGCAAGCATAGTTGGGTTGTAATGGTGCATAGAGACAGAAATCGTGTCCCATCGTGGGTTGTGCATCAACTCCTGTGCGTTATTTGACAGCCCATTGGTGTTGAGTTGTAGATGGATGCGGTTAAAGGGTGGTATGTCGAAATTTTTCAAAATATGGTTCACGATGTCAAGAGCCATCGATGGCTCACCACCAGTAACACACACTCTGTTCACCTTGATCTTGCTTCGTAGGATATCTTCTATGGCTTTGAACAGTTTATCAACATCGAAATGATTTTCGTCCATACATCTTGCACCTGTCTTTGCCTTTTGTTCAGTCTCAGACATCGCCTTGCCGATATGCCAATCATCCATTTCTCTACAACAGAATGGGCAGGTAGCATTGCAATGGTCGGTTACTTTTACGTATATATTTACTGACGGATCCAAGGACGGAGTTAATCCACCGTTAATGTTGCAACCATTCTTTCGAACCAATATTTCCTTCTTAGACAATGGCATATCTGTTTTTAATGACTATTGTTTACATACAGACAAGACTGTTAAGATAAGTGCAAATTCTTTGATTGTCTTGCGCATTACATTCCAAACGAAGAACATTATTCTTTGACTCCATTGTTTTGTTATTGTCAAGAATGCCGTTTTCATTCACAAGACTATTCCATGCTCCAAAGAAATATTTCATTACAGCCATTTTAGCTTTGTCAAGATCATCTATTAGGTAATCTCTATCTCCACAATTCCACCTACCTGTCATTATACAGGTCATTTCGTATTCCATATCCCAGTAGTGTATGTGGATGGTATTGTCATTGTAAGAATCAAGAAGGCAACGGTATATTAATATCATTTTTGCCAACATACGTTTACAGAATCCAACTGGCAAGTTAGTGCAGTCAGCCACATTACATGGTGTAATTTTTCCATAAGTAGCTATTCTGACAAGGTTTATAAAAAAATCATGTTTACTATATCGTAGATATTCAACATTTTCATCTAACTTGGCGAACACATTGAGATTATATATATTTCGGCGACTCTCTTTCTCTCCCCAATAAGTCAAATCCTCTCTTATGTCATTTACGTTATTGTAATGTTTTCCCCTATTCAGTTCCATAACGGCATCGAGAATCAGGTCGAAAGTTCCATAGTTAGCCAGTTCGTCGGTTTTTGGACCTAAATAGTCAGCATAGTTGTCGCCTATAATATCGCAGAAGGATTTTGGAAGAAATACGTTTGTAAGAACGAGGGCGTTTTTGAAGAGTGGAGCAATGTCCTCGTTGTGGAAGCCAGCTATTCCGCAGCCGATACGGGTGACAAGGAATGAGTATTCATGATGGGTTTTGGCAAAATCGATGAACTCGTCAATATAAGTTTTGATGGTTTTGACACCGCTCTGCATGGTCGGGATGGCGTATGATTGACCATACAGACCAACACCTTTTCCCCAGACAGCTCCGAATTTTTCCAAAGCGACTTTTGCAGCCCCTCCGTCGTGCATTCCATCTAAATTACTTCCAAAAACGAAGATTT
>JAJPYV010000413.1 GCA_021204735.1 Prevotella sp. | reverse complement strand
TGCAATGGTGTTGACAAGTATGTAAAATGTACGGTTGAAGCCGAAAAATAGTTTTTACAGGAATGGGGTGAGGAGGTGAGCGAACCAGCCGACGAATTTCTTCCAGGGGGTGCGCCATTGGTTCCATGACTCTTTGGTGAGGATAAATGACTTACGTTTGTCGTGGTCGAAGATGTCGGAGAGTTGTTTTGTGGTGCAAGGGTCGATGATAACGGCATTCTCCTCATAGTCGAAATTCAGGCTACGGGCGTTGAGGTTGGCACTTCCGACAGTGCAGAAACGACCGTCAACCATGATAGTTTTGGTGTGGTGGAAACCACCCTGATAGATCCATACATGAGCGCCATGCTTCATAAGTTTGTGAACATTATAGAAAACACAGTCGGGAGTGAGCGGGATGTCGCTGTTGGCAGATACCATTATCTGTACGTCAACACCCCTTTTAACCGCATTGTGGAGAGCACGTTTCAGTTTTCTGTTAAGAGTGAGGTATGGATTAACCAATTTTAAGCTATCCTGAGCAGCATTGATGGCATCAGTATAAAATTTTCGGATTATTCCGTTTGTAATTCTCGGTTCACGGTTAATGATACCAACAATTTTATTGCCAGCCGTGCAACAAGTGTCAGGCTTAAGTCCCTTGATATAGTCAGCATTGTGATAGCCACGGAAGTACTGAGCACCTTGTATGTTTTGACCAGTCAGCTTATTCCACATCCTTAGAAAAATTTCTTGCAGAGAGTTAACCTCGTCGCCCTCTATGCGGCAGTGCATATCGCGCCATTCGCCCACCTCATCAGTGCCTTTTATATAATAATCAGCCACGTTCATACCACCAGTGTAAGCTATTTTGCCATCGATTATCACAATTTTACGGTGGTCACGGTGGAACACATGATTGACGAAAGGAAACTTGAATGGGTCGAACTCATAAATTTCCACGCCACGGTCACGAATTACCTTGACATTTTTCTTAGAAAGAGGTTGATTATTGGAACTGTTGCCGAAGCCATCGAACATAGCTCTGACCTCCACACCCTCGTTAGCCTTCATTTCAAGTAAGTCAAACAAAGCGTTGGCGATAGAATCGTTGCGGAAGTTGAAATATTCCAGATGAACGCTGCTTTTAGCCTGACTGATAGCGAGGAACATGTCAGCGAACTTCTCCTTGCCGCTTGTGAGTAGGGTCACGGAATTGTTGTTCGAGAATTTGATACCTATTTCCCGAAGGTCGTTAACAATCAGCGAATCAGCCGTTTGCGCACTTGTGCAAGCCAGAGCCGAAATCGCCCAAACAAGCAACAACAATCTTTTCATCACCTGCAATAAAAAGTTTCGGTTTCTGTGTGAACAGTAAAATGAAAAACACTTTGCATGAAAAAACACAGAAAACTTTGCAAAGTTAAAAATTTTACGGCTAAATAGCAAGTTTTTAATATTTATTGTCGGTTTATGGTAGCTTATTGCCAACAATAAACAAACGTTTTAACTAAAAATAAAACATAATAAGCAAGATAAGATACAAGATTTCGCCAAAAATATTTAACTTTGCAGCAAATAAGCGGCAAATATAATAAGGTAAAAGATTTTGATTATGAAAGTCGCAAATAGGTAAAAACAACGAAAATCATCAATAATTATGGCAACTACACCCGAATTCAAGTATGCGCCCATGTTCCAATTGGGCAAGGATGAAACAGAGTACTATCTTCTGACGAAAGAAGGAGTGTCGACAGGCGATTTTGAAGGACACAAGATATTGAAGGTGTCGCCTGAGGCATTGACAGCTCTTGCAAATGCAGCATTCAGGGACGTAAATTTCCTGCTCCGCCGTTCACACAACGAGCAAGTAGCAAAGATTCTTGACGACCCAGAGGCAAGCGATAACGACAAATACGTGGCATTGACATTTTTGCGTAATGCAGAAGTAGCTTGTAAAGGCAAGTTGCCATTCTGTCAAGATACAGGAACAGCAATAGTACATGCAGAGAAGGGACAGAATGTATGGACAGGTTTCTGTGATGAGGAAGCCATAGCAAAGGGGGTATATAAGACATATACCGAAGAGAACCTGCGCTATTCACAGAATGCCCCATTGACGATGTATGATGAGATAAACACCCGTTGCAATCTACCGGCACAGATCGACATTGAGGCTACGGAAGGCGACGAATACCGTTTCTTGTGTGTAGTAAAGGGCGGCGGTTCAGCCAACAAGACATATATATATCAAGAGAACAAGTCGAGAATACAAAATTCAGGTACATTGATACCATTCCTTGTAGAACAGATGAAGTCGCTTGGTACGGCAGCATGCCCACCATATCATATAGCATTCGTAATTGGCGGAACGAGTGCGGAAAAGAATTTGCTTACCGTAAAGTTGGCATCAACCCACTATTATGACAGTCTGCCTACAACTGGTGATGAGACAGGTCGTGCGTTCCGTGACGTAGAACTTGAGAAACAACTTTTAGAGGAGGCGTTCAAGATAGGATTAGGAGCACAATTCGGGGGCAAGTATTTTGCCCATGACGTGAGAGTGATCCGTTTGCCGAGACATGGAGCATCATGCCCGATAGGACTAGGAGTAAGTTGTTCAGCCGACCGCAATATCAAGGCGAAAATCAATGCGCAGGGAGTATGGATTGAGAAGATGGATGATAATCCGACATCCTTGATACCAGAGAGACTCCGCAATGCAGGAGAGGACAATGCAATCAAGATAGATCTCGACCGTCCGATGGATGAGATACGTGCAGAGCTGACAAAATATCCAGTTTCAACACGAGTTAGTCTGAACGGAACAATAATAGTAGCACGCGACATAGCACATGCCAAATTGAAGGCACGTCTTGATGCAGGAGAAGGATTGCCACAGTACTTTAAGGATCATCCGATACTATATGCAGGACCAGCAAAGACACCAGAAGGAATGCCTTGTGGCTCAATGGGGCCGACGACAGCCAACAGAATGGATCCATACGTGGATGAGTTCCAGGAAAATGGCGCATCATTGGTGATGATAGCAAAGGGCAACAGAAGGCAGATGGTAACAGACGCATGCAAGAAACACGGTGGTTTCTATCTTGGAAGTATAGGAGGACCAGCTGCTGTATTGTCAATGAACTCAATAAAGAGTATCGAGTGTGTGGAATATCCAGAACTTGGTATGGAGGCAATATGGAAGATAAGAGTAGAGAACTTCCCAGCGTTCATACTTGTGGATGACAAAGGAAATGACTTTTTTGAGTTAAGAGTGAAGAATTAAGAGTGAAGAATGCATTTTTAATAAAAATAAAGCGGGGAAGATGGGCTGCACAGCTGATCTTCCCCTAAGTAATAGTAATAAGAAGTTATTTAATATTTAATCAATGAGAGTGTCCTTAATGAAATGACTATCTCTGTGTATTAAGCATGTATATATGTTTCACAGTTGCCCTTGATGGGGCAATAAATACACCAATAATCTTTCTGTGTTAATATATTTTTGACTTGTTTTTACAATCTATTTTAAATATTTACAAAAACCTACTAAAGGCTTGTTTAACTTTAAACTGTACAAAGATAACTATAAAAAG
>JAJPYV010000349.1 GCA_021204735.1 Prevotella sp. | reverse complement strand
CAACCTTGTCATCGGTGGAATACGGCACTTTCTTGTTTGAGCCGTAAACGCTGCTTGAACTGGCATAGACAAGATGCTCCACACCTGACTGTCCGTTGTCATAGCTGTGGCGGCATGCCTCCAAGATGTTGTAAAAACCTATGAGGTTGCTTTGGATATAAGCATCGGGATTTGTTATGCTGTAACGGACACCTGCCTGGGCTGCAAGATTTACGACTATGTTGAATTTGTAGATGGTGAATAGGTTGTCGATTGTAGGTTTGTCGGAAATGTCACCTTTGATGAATGTGACGTTGGGGTATGTTGAAAGGGTTTTTAAACGCTGTTCTTTGATACGGACATCGTAATAGTCGTTCATGTTGTCAATACCTACAATATTTATGTCGGAAATTTCATTAAGAAGTTTCTGACAAAGATTGCTTCCTATAAAACCAGCAGCACCAGTTATGAGAATGGTTTTTCCATTTAAATTTATGTTGTATTCTAGCATGATTATCAAGATAAATTCGATATAAAATGTTCTATTTTCGCAACAGCCTTTTTTAGGACATTTATTTTCTTCGTAAATGCTATACGTATGTAATTATCGTAATTATCACCATAACAATTACCCGGCACAACTGCGACATGTTCTTCTTGAAGCAGTCTTATCGCAAAATCCATTGCTTTTAAACCAGTATCTTCAATATTCAGGAATAAATAGAATGTCCCTTGTGGGCATTTACAATTTAATCCCTTTATCTTTGAAAGATTCTCATATAAGAAATCCCTTCGCTCTTTGAATTCATTAAGCATTGACACGTTGCTTTCAGGATGGTTGTAAGCTTCAATAAGAGCATATTGAGACATCAAAGGTGTACAAGCGGCAACATTCTCTTGCATCTTTGTCATGTTTGAAATCAATTCAGTATTCGCAGCCGCAAAACCAACACGCCAACCTGTCATACAGTATTCTTTTGACAGACTGTCTATTAAGACCGTTCTTTCTTGCATGCCATTAAATTGCAGAATACTCTCATGTTTCATGTTGTCATATATTAAAGTGCGGTAAACTTCATCACTGATAACTGTTAAGTCATTCTCGATAGCAAGGTTTGCAATTTCTTTTAATGACTGACGACTAAGTACGAAACCAGATGGATTACATGGAGTATTTACTATTATGGCGATTGTACGTGATGTTATATATGATTTAAGTTTATTGGCATCAATTTGGAAACCTTTCTCCAGATCGTATGCATCCACGATAATCGGTATTCCGCCACATATCCTTATCATCTGAAGATAATTCACATAGTATGGGGCAAAAATGATGACCTCATCCCCTGGGTTTATCATACAGCTAAGCGAAAGATATAATGCCTCCATACCTCCCACCGTGATAATTACTTGAGACTCATCGTATTCCTTTCCCCAATTCTCCTCAATATGCTTGATAACAGCTTTCCTTGCTTCTATCAAACCACTATTAGCAGAGTAATGTGTTCTATTTTCTTCTATTGCCTTGTAAGCCGCCTGCTTTATTTTCATCGGGACATCAAAATCAGGATCACCCAACGTGAGATCGATTGTATCATCAAAATCTTTTGCAAGATTAAATAAGTGGCGAGCCAAAGAAGGTTCTATTCGATTAGATAATTCTGAAACTCTCATAAAATGTATGTATTATAGTTTTAATAATTTTCCATATTTTAAATCTGTCGATTCAGGGTTGAACTCGATAAAACCACTGCCAGGATATAGAGTTAATTCACCGACATATATTTTGTCGTATATACTATACATATCGACACGTATAAACTTCAATCCTTCAGAAAGTTTTGCAGCAATTCGTCTCATATCTTCGAGACGTTCTGGCTTCTTTATATCCGCACTATAATCATTCTTAGACTTATCACAAAAATTCAATGGATTCCAATCGAAATCGTATGGATTAAGTTTGTGTTCTATTGCACGATTAAAATCCACCTCAACGTATTCTGGAACACCGTTAAAACAAAATATTTTATAATCTTTCAACTCATATCCAGATTCATCAACCATGTATTTCTCTGCAATTATACGAGGCTTTACATTTTTGTATGGCCATTCACGATTATGTATATAATAGTTTTTTTTAAGACTTTTATTTAGTTTCTTTCTTGCTGCAGAAATATCGAATTCTTTCTTGTTTTTAACTATAACGACACCACCAGAATCATGTGTACATTTTAAAACAAATTGGTTTGGTAATTTGTCAAAATCTATTTCATCAAAATTATTCCAAACACCATACGTAGGGATTATGTATTCCTCTCCAATTATATTAGCAACATATTTTTTCGCCTCATATTTGTCAACCATTGTAGTATATATGGGTTTCCTATCATGCAATTTCAGCCATTGTAATTTCTCGTTGAAAGTACGAGGGTTTAATAGGTTAAGTTTCTTACCCATACTAAGATAATAGAAGAGTTTTAGATATTTTTCATCTGGCCATAACTTTGCGGTTCGGTACACTAAAAAGTGCAAAACCTTTCTTGGGTCTTTTGCTTTTTTTAATATCTTAAAAATCTTGTTCATAGATATATCAAAAACATAATTTATGAAATTAATTCATAATCTAAAATTTGCTTTATTTTTTATGCTTTTCTATTATTTCTTTCAATTGTTCTATTGACAGATTGCCTTTATGAAGCATGGCATGGCAATTTGGGCAGACAGGGCGTAAATCTTCTGCTTTAATCTCTTTCACTTGTTTGACAGATGATATGGGAATAAGATGATGAACATGGATGAAGCCTTTTCCAATTTCACCATATATATCTTCAAAATTACAACCACAAACAGAACAAGTGGTACCATATTTTTCTATACAAGACTGGCGAGCCTCTTTGCTTCTTTTGTATTTATTTATGACAATTTGTTCAACGTCTCCTTCATAATACATCTTGTCAGCGGAAATCTCATTCTTAAGATCTTCGCTTATTTCCACTTTTCCTGTGTTTAAAAGCTGTTTTGAGAAATAATTGTATAATTTAAGGTTACTATTTTGAGATCTTCCATCTATGTTAACATAATGCTCGATAGTTTTTTTCAATGAATCCAAAGATTTTTTCATAATATCTGATCCATAATCTTTTTGTATTCTTTCTAAAAAGTAATATTTCAGATTATATCCCGTGTCATAAGTAATTGTTGTTCCATCAAGCATGTGCTCAAAACAATAGTATATATTAACAAATGTCTTGTGCTTGATGTCTTTATACTTGACACAATATTTTTCCGATGCTGCGATTAATGTCAACTCATCATTATTAACGCGCCTGAATGATTCGTAAATATCTTTCATCATGTCAGGACTAAATTCTATTCTCTTTGCCATAATTATAATTTTTATTGGTTAGTATTTTTATGTTATAAATTCTTTACAAGATTATCTGGATTATGAAAATTTTTGATATGTACCAAATTTTATTTTGGCTTCCTCGTATGTGTCTATGCTGCCGATATCATATCTATTCCCAGGCATCTTGTAGGCGTGGATGGGTGTGACAGTGCATAGATAATGGGCGAGGTTGCCGGGGGCATCGGTGGCACAGCCG
>JAJPYV010000309.1 GCA_021204735.1 Prevotella sp. | reverse complement strand
AATTTAAAATCACAGACAATGAAAACATTCAGCAAAATATTTATAGCGTCGTTGTGTGGTGTCATGTTCGTGAGCTGTAACGACCTCAACACGGAACCATACGGGTCAACCATCACCTCAGCCCAGAAAGAGGAGGTGGCAGCGGCAAATCCTGATATTATCGAAGCCAGCGTGAATGGTGTCATGACGATGTTCAGCGTTTACCTCAATGGTATCTCCACATCTTCAAGCACATACCATAACGACTATGGCTATCCTTCGGTGATGCTTATGACAGACAGTCGTGGGCGTGACTTAGTGAGCCAGAATACAGGTTACAACTGGTATTCCAACCAGGTGAGATACACCGACCAGGCATCTACTTATATTATGCCTACTTACGTGTGGAACACTATGTACAACCAGATTTATACTGCTAATGGGGTACTTAGTACAATTTCTCCTGATAATGAGGATCCTACCGACGAGACCTTGATGTATTATTATGCTCAGGCTCTTGCGGT
Source organism: Prevotella sp. (assembly GCA_021204735.1). GTDB lineage: Bacteria > Bacteroidota > Bacteroidia > Bacteroidales > Bacteroidaceae > Prevotella. The sequence continues at coordinate 3,084 of JAJPYV010000309.1, read as the reverse complement.
ACGTGCATTTGACTATTTCATCCTTGCGCAAATCTATCAGTACAACTATGTAGGGCATGAGTCATCTGCCTGCGTGCCTTTGGTACTCGATACCAATTCTGATGAGCTCGCCAACGAGGGTGGTGGTGACCGTGCTACCGTACAGGAGGTTTACGACCAGATACTGTCAGATCTCGACAGGGCTGTCAACCTGCTTGAGAGTACATCCGTTACCCGTCCTTCAGGGCGTGAGGGCAAGGCATTCGTTTCTGCAGCAGTCGCACATGGTTTGCGTGCAAGGGTTTATCTGACAATGCACAATTATAGTGCCGCCGTTACTGATGCTCAGTATGCTATCGACAATTCAGGTGCTACTCCTTACAGCATGGCTGAGGTAAGTGTACCTACATTCGTTACTTCGGCAGACAATTCATGGATGTGGGCTGTCAACATAGAGGAGACCGATGATGTGGTTGAATCGGGTATTATCAATTTCCCATCTCACATGGGCTCTCTCAACTATGGTTATGCTTCAGTAGGCGCATGGCGTGCCGGCAGTGAGATAATGATTGACCATATCCCTGATACCGACGTGCGCAAGGGCTGGTGGCTCGATGATGACGGTAACTCTCCTAACTTGAATGCAGAGCAGGCTGCCTACATCGCAAGTGCTGGCGTTGATCTCCACACGCAGGTTAAGTTCGGTCCTTATAACGACGAGATTTATACCTCCAACAACGCCAACGACATTCCTCTGATGCGTATCGAGGAGATGTATCTTATCCTCGCTGAGGCTCAGGCAATGAGCGGTAATCCTGCTGCCGGGGCGCAGACATTGCAGAATTTTGTAAGCACTTACCGTGACCCTGCTTACACTTGCACCGCTACAACGGCGGAGAATGTGCAGAAGGCTGTTCTCTTCCAACGTCGTGTCGAGTTGTGGGGCGAGGGTTTCTCGTGGTTCGACCTTATGCGTCTTAACAAGGGTGTTGACCGCCGTGGTGCTGGTTTCGCAGCCGCTTACGTATTCAACATCTCTGCTTCTGACCCTATCATGATTCTTCAGATTCCTAACGCTGAGATACAGGCGAACTCAAATATCAGTCAGCAGAACCCTGCCGGTACTGAGCCTAATGCAGTGGAGGATGTAATCACTGACGAAGTTCTTGACGAATATAATTGGTAAAATAATTAAACGATAATATGATGAAATTCATAAATATAAAAACAGCGTTGCTTGTCGCTACTACTCTGGTTTTTGCCGCTTGCAGCGATGATGTTAATTACGAGCCGGGGGCTTACGCCAATGGACAGGGCTATTATTTCCCCAGTGACGCAAACTCATCTATAGAGCTTTCTCTTAACGAGACTTCCTTTGATGTTCAGGTTTGCCGTTCTACCACTGGTTCAGAGGCAACAGTGGCGGTTGCCATAACAGTTACTGATGCTGATGATAATGATGCTGACGCATCGGCTAAGTTCTCTATCCCAAGTAGTGTTACTTTCGCTTCCAACCAAAGTGCCGCTACTATTACGATTGGTTATGACCCTGACGTGGTAGAGTATGATAATTACAACTTCACTCTTTCAGTGGAGGGTTCTGGTGAGACTACTCCTTACGGACTTGCTACCTACGAGTTCACTGCTGCCGTAGCACAGCCTTGGACATCTCTCGGTATGGCTACTTATACTGATGATTTCATGACTACATTCTATGGTGTCAGCAATGACCCATATCAGGTGGAGATACAGGAGAACGGTCTTACTCCTGGTTTGTTCCGCTTGGTATATCCTTACGGTGAGGCTTATCCTTACAATGAGGCTTACGATGACGGTACGGCTGACTGGGATTTGACAAAGACCTACTATCTCGAAATCAATGCCTGTGATCCTGACGGTGTTTACATCACTGAGCAGGAGTCTGGTATGGACTGGGGCTATGGTAACATAATCATGTGGAGTATGGCAAACTATTACATGGTAAGAAGTGGCGCTACATTGGAGGAAATGAAGGCGGAAGGTTACTGTGGTACTTACGCTGACGGTGTCATAACTTTCCCTGTTGGTACTTTGCTGATATGTATGCCTGACTATGCCGATGGTTTCTATGTCGCAAACAACAACGGTGCATTCAAGGTTGTAATGCCTGGTGTGGTTCTCTCTGACTATTCCGTTGATGTAACTTACAATGGTAAGTATTCAGATGCCAACGATGCAAATTATGTAATTGCCAACGTTACTCTTGGCGACGATGTTGAGTCTGCACGTGTGGCTTTGGTTGAGGGCAAGGATGTATCTTCTGCTGTTGCTGCTATCGAGAGTGGTGAAATCGAATATACAGAAGTAACTGCAAGCGGAAATGTAACATTCCCATGCGAGGAGTCTGGAACTTATAGCCTTGTCGTTGTCAGCTATGGTAATGGTGAGGCTCAGGAGTCGGCTTCTGCTACTTTCACATATTCTGTTGGTGCTCCTGAGACTTGGACTGCACGTTATGTAGGCAACTATACTTATACTATCTTCTTTGGTGGTGATGATCCGGGTCTTGTCCTCTACCAGAGTGATTCCGATCCTACGCGTTGGAAGATAGAGCACTGGGGATATGATGTTGATTTCTGCTTCACATACAATGAAGATACTGGTGAGGTATTGGTTGATGACCAGGAAATTGGTTATGAATATGGAAGTTACGGCATGGTTTACATTGATGACTTGGTAGATTATGTTGGTGGAACCGATATGGGTACAAGCTTTTATGAAGATGGTACGTTCTATTTCGCTGTGATTTACTATTGCAGTGCAGGCTACTTTGGATATGATTATGAGACGTTCACTTTGACTGGCGCTTCTGAAGTAAAGGGTATGTCAAAGGCAAAAGCAAAGTCTTCTAATCCGAAGTTCAAGGGTGCAACTCTGCATGCTGACAAGTTGAGATTGAAAGATGTCACTAAGTCGATATTCAAATAGTATATATTCTCTCATTTAGTTAAATAAATAGTAACATTCAAGTTAGGTGAGCGAGATGCTCTTCCTAACTTGAATGTTTTTCATTTTTCATTTTTCATTTTTCATTTTTAATTTAACCATTCCCCATTTGTTTTTCTC
>JAJPYV010000378.1 GCA_021204735.1 Prevotella sp. | reverse complement strand
AGAAAGCAGTCGATTGTTCCACTCATGTTTTGAAAAATAGCCGTCCTTAGTGGAAAAATCAATACAGATTAACATTGTAATCAAACAGACAATCACAATCCTTGAGCAGGGGATGGTTGCTGTCCTTTGGAGAAAGGATAACCTTGTCGGCAGGAATGCGCCAGTCTATATTCAAAGCAGGGTCATCCCAAGCGATAGCCCCCTCACTTTGCGGACAATAGAGGTTGTCGCATTTATATTGGAAAATGGCAATCTCGCTCAGCACACTGAAACCGTGGGCGAAGCCTCGCGGAACAAAAAACTGACGATTGTTCTCCTCCGTGAGTTCCACAGAAACATACTGACCGAAAGTAGGACTGCCCTTACGGATGTCAACAGCGACATCAAGCACAGAGCCTTTAACAACTCTGACCAACTTGCTTTGCGAGTGTTCACCTTTTTGGAAATGCAAGCCACGCAAGACACCGTAGGATGACTTGCTTTGGTTGTCCTGTACGAAATTTATAGGGCGCACTTTCTCGTCAAATTCCTTTTTGTTGTAACTCTCATAGAAATACCCCCTGCCATCGGCGAATATCCGTGGCTCAATAATCACAACCCCCTCAATCGCAGTTTTTATTACGTTCATTGCCAATTTGTTTTTATTGTTGGCACAAAGATAATGAAAAGTTTTCGGAAAAACTTTTCAAAATAAAAATAAAAGATAAAAAATGAGATATTGCGTGGAAACTTCTATGTTGAATGTATATATAATAGAACTATAATAATCTGTTTATTAGCTGCTCCTTAACAACTATATAAGCTTCTTGCGGGTTATATTTCAGTTCAGGGCGGATGAGATGTTTTGTATCTCCGAGAAACTCCGCATCTTGAATTTTCAGTTCTATATTGTTGATAAACTGCTTATATGTTGGCGGTTTTTCCACCACAAAGGACATGTAACGTTTATAACATTGCACGATTTCGTCAGCATTGCAACCACCGTAAACAAGTCCTACATAAAGGTCGAAGAGGTCTCTGCCTTTCTTTCGTTGATAGAGTGCACGTAGTTTCGTGCCTAACAGTTCGCTACACTGATATGTAGTGATGTCAGCTTTCCCGTTAAACCAACTATTGTTCATTTCAAACGGCTTTTTCACAAGTCCGAGTACATTAAAGTGTTCAAAGCAATTGATTTCAACTTTAAGACGTAGTTGCACAATCGGCGGTATCTCCGACTGAATGCGACATACCATCGTATTATTGTATCGTTTCTGTTTCGTAACTCGGTCTGGCAGAAAGTCCAATACTTCACCGAGCCGATACATAATCTCCTTAATCGGGCCAGGATTAATTTGCACCAAATCAATATCTTCCGAATATCTCGGTTGCGGAGAGAGATAAATCTTGTGCAAGGCGGTGCCGCCGCGAAAGGCTAATTGCGATGCAAGGAACTCGTTGCTATATATCGCAATTAATGCGCGGCAGATTATCAAGTCCTGTTCTATTTGTGCGTTATCTTTCCAAGGAACATAACCGCTCCAATGTGTTAATGCCGCTCTGTTTATCATACGTCGTCAGGTTCTATTTCACAGTTTATCATTATCTTCCATCTGTCATTACGCTCCGCGCCGGTCGTAGAGTTCCCCTTGTCGAGCGCTCTGTATATCATTTTCTTACCCGATGATTTGATACGGTCATAAATCACATCCGCTTTTGTCCGTTCTGACAGGACATTTTCCATAATATACCCCAATCGCTGAAGAGTTGTCAATGTGGTATAATTACAAAGATTGTCCGTAAACCGGCACATATCCATTACGTCACATAGTTCTTCAAGGACGGTGGCAACTCGTGAAAGACCACCCACATTTTGAGCATACTGCACAAGGTCTGCCGCTGTCAATTCCGCTGTGGCATATTTCACGATACCAGTTTCAGTATTCTTTGTCAATAGAAATTCTTCGTTTATCTCTCTACGATATGTCCACGAAAGCAAAGGATTCCTATCTGTCGATACTCTCGGTTGTGGCAAGCGTGTAGTGATAGAGAGTGTTTGAGGACGTTGATGGGCTGCTCCCAATAGTTCGGCTGCGCTCAACAGACTGACATAATAGGGCTTGCCAAGATAACTCATCAGTTGGTCGACATAATACAATGGGGGCACAATTCCACGCAACATATAATGAGTAGGGATAATAACATAGAAACCTCTATATACTGCCGAGATGATTGAACTCTTTGCGAGGATGTTCAGATCCGTTTGTATGCGAACGGGCGATAACCCAGCAAAGTTTTTCTTCACATCATCAATAGAGAATGTGCTATATCCGTGTATCGCCTTATCGTGTATCCAGGACCTAATAGTCATCGTGTAACATTTTATTGCAAAGATATATGTTTTTCCATAATAATTGCAATAATAAGTATCAAAATACAATATCATCAACCATATTTAACATTCTCTTTGCAGGTTATATAACCGACCTGACGCTTTAAACACAAAACAGAAACAGAAATTGAGAAATTCATAACAGACTATAGCACAGGGATTCAAGAATAAATTCAAGGCACAAGCCAAGGAAGTCTCACGCATCCAAAATTCCAGGGAAGAACATGCCGTGAAAGGTGAGTTGCCTAAGATATGCTTCAGCTTTAAGGATTTTGACAGAAATCAATGTCACCCTGGACAAACATACGAGGAATGGTAAGAGGATAAATTGTTGGCTTATATGCTTACTAAGTTCGGTTATGTTTGCGATTGTACGGTTTCAGAAGCACAACAAAAGAGAATTATGACAATTTATGGCGATTTCCCTTTCAATAGTGATTTTAAGATACCTAAATATATCATCGGTGATGTGAAGTGGGCTGTTATCAAAGACATAAAAGGACAAAAGGCAAGAGTAGCAGGTTACATTATCGACAATGTTTTCTACGTCGTATTCCTTGACAAAAATCACTTGTTCTACAAGATGAAAGACAGGTAAAATAGGTCATTCTTCTGAGACAATGCATAACAAATATCTCAAGATGAACTCACAGGAACTCGCTGTAATGGCAGCACGGTATTTCAAATAGCTGTGAGCAATAATAGTATCACTATCGATACCATTACAGAACCTATGATGTGGAACACCTTTGATGTTTTTGGTTTCTTGTACCATGCAAACACAGAGGATAGGAAATATGATGTCGTTGACAGTGGACCTATAAATACATAAACGAAGATATTCAATGCTGCGTATGATATTCCTGTGCGGATAGAGATTACCCTGAATATGTGTATTGCGGTATAACATATCTTGTCCATCATGCTTGTGCCTTCATAACAGTTGATATAATGTGCGTTGTCAAGCATCTCGTTTGTTAGTCTGGAGGTTGGTATTAATATGTCTATAAATGTTACATACATCATATACATCATTATAAATATAGATATTGAGCCACCCCAGAATGGTATTATTGATATTCTCCTATGACCTTTGTGTATCAGTATCGGTGCTATTAAATAACACAGAATACCAAGTGGACCAAGTATAAGAAACAATAATGTGTTTAGTGTGCCATACGACATATCCCAACTTATTGTCATTATTTTCATAAAGTCAGTACAAGAATCACAGGCTTTTTCAAATG
>JAJPYV010000031.1 GCA_021204735.1 Prevotella sp. | reverse complement strand
TAATCGTCCTTTCCGCATACAACTGACAGTACACCTGAATTTACAGTAAATCCTGTGGAAAATGATATTGCATCTGGCTTGTGCTCAAACTCTGCCAACTCTTTCTCAAGCTGTACATGAAGATCCAACGTTCCATTTAAAAACCTACTGCCTGCACAGCCACTACCATACTTGTCTAAGGCCTTCTTTGCTGCTTCCACAATCCGTGAATCACCCGTAAGTCCCGTATAAGCGTTTGAACCGAACATCAACACATTGTGTCCCCCCATCTGTACTTCTGTTCCTTGCTTTCCCGTAATCTCACGGAAATAGGGATAAACACCCATTGCCTTGTACTTCTGCGGCTCACGATACTTCTTGTATCTTTCTTGTAATAATCCCATATAGGTGTAGTAAACTACAATATTAATTTATAGGCTGCAAAGATACAAAAAATTGCGAAATGTATAAGAAAAAAAATAGAAAAGTGTTTTAAAAATTAAAATTTTAGTGCCTTTTAGCGGAAAATGATTAAATAATCATTACATTTGCACAAATTATGCTAATCAAAACTGGCACTTTCGTATATTTGCATTCTCTTTTCACCATATAATTTTAACGAATAATGGCAACCAAGAAAAGAATAGTTTTCATAATGAACCCCATTTCGGGTACGATTAAGAAATCAGGAATTTCCCAGATTATCAATGATACCATTGATAAAGACTTTTATGATTTTTCCATTATAGAGACACACTATAGTGGTCATGCTTCTGAAATTGCTGAAAATGCAAAAAATGATGATGTTGATGTTGTTGTGGCTGTCGGAGGGGATGGTACTGTCAACGAAATCGCAAGGGCTATCACGCAGTCGAACACTGCTTTGGGTATCCTGCCCTGCGGCTCTGGCAACGGGTTAGCAAGACATCTTATGCTGCCCTTGGATTTAAATAGGGCTGTCGAGATTATCAATGCTTTTGAAGTGCATGCGCTCGACTATGGCCTTATCAATAATATTCCTTTTTTCTGCACCTGCGGCATGGGCTTCGATGCCGTCGTAAGTCAAAAATTCGCTGAAGCTGGAAAACGTGGCGTTAGAACTTACCTCGAAAATATTTTCCGTGAAGGTTTCAAATACAGATCTGAAATCTACGAAATAGAAAGTGAAAACGGCAAGAAAAATTACCGTGCCTTCCTTGTTTCTTGTGCCAATGCTTCTCAATATGGCAACAATGCTTATATCGCCCCTCACGCATCAATGAGCGACGGTTATTTAGACTTGATTATCATTGAACCTTTTGACATGATTGACGCAACACAGATCGGTATCGACATGCTTAACAAGACTCTCGACAAGAATCCTAAGGTCAAAACTTTAAAGGCAAAAAGCATCCATATACATAGGGAAAAACCTGGTTTGATTCATTATGACGGTGAGCCTTTGACAGCTGAACAAGACATAAATATATCTGTCATTAATAAAGGAATTAACGTAATCGTGAACCCTAATGGTGACAAAGCGAGAAGACAACCAAACGCTGTCCAAAATGCTTTCAGTGAAATCCTTGGCGATATCAGTAACGTCCGTACTGATATCACTAAACAAAGTAAACATATCCAGACACTGATTAGATATTATCTCGGTGGATAAATGCTAAATATTTTCTAACTTTTTGTAAGATATATGTTGTTTTTCTTGTTTTTAATTTAGCATAGATAGAGTCTGTTATCTCACTTGCCTTTAAAAAACTTATTGATAACTTCAGCAAATACATCGTTTGGTAAAACTCTATCAAAGAAAGTCATTGATGCACCTACAAGAAGAACAGATGATGAATTTTTTCAACTCCATCCCCAATTCATCTTTTGTTTTTATGGAATTCTAATCCGAATTTGCAATATAAGGGGAATTTTAGGTCAGAGCTGACGAGTGTCGCCTTGTCGGTTATGGCCTGTGCTATAATTAGGCGATCGATAACATCATGATGACCTTCAAGCAAGGGTAGTCTTTCAAGGGTTCTTAGGTGGTTGACGTTCAAGGATTCAATGGCAATGTTGTTCTCATTAAGGAATTCTGTCACCGAAACATATTCTTTACCGTTATTCTTTTGTTTCCTGACCTTCGAATCCCTTGTTTCAACCAATTGCATCAACTCTGCGACACAAACGATACTTGTATGGAGTTGGTTAGCGTAATCATACAACATATCCCTTGTTGTGCTGTCAATCTCGTCTTTCTTGCGTTGCAGCATGAAAAAGAGAATGTTCGTATCAAGATAGAGTTTCATTTGAGTACTGCTCGCATTAGTGAGCGCATTTCCTTTGGCGTAAGTTCAGACAAATCCCAAAACGGAGGATTGTCGGATTCAAGCCACTGACCTATTTTGCTGATTTTTTTCTGCCCCTGCTGCATATCAGTTGATTTGTCTTTTTTCTTGTTCTCAATCGTATTCATTTCCATATCAATATTTATTTGTTGCTTCCCAGTGCAAAAATAAAGAAAATTTGTCATAATCTATTTACTCTTCGATTTTTTTATCGGAAATTTAAAAATTGGCTATTCCTGTATAAACATACTTGAAAGGATTTCGTTGTTCCGTAAGTCCATTTTCCACAGCGCGGTTATAAACAGCACGTAAAATGCGCATATAGAATGACACTGTATTCAAAGCTATACATCTTCCCTTCAAATATGCTTCATATTCAACCATTAAATCAGAATTGATATCTTCCAATAAGACATCCTCACTATTTCGAAATCGCATAAAACTTTTGAGTGTTGAAATATAATTCTCTGCTGTCCGTCCCCTATTCGTACATTTTAATTGAGAAATAATTCTATCCATTAATTGATAGAATGATAGTTCTTTTATTGACTCATGATAGTTATTTATAATATCATCTACAATAAATTCTTTAGCACAATCTTCCATCCTATCTATAATTAAATTCAAACGTTTCAAATCTTTAGCTATATGTTTCTTAATGACAAGAAGATATTCTTTCCTGATACCAGAACTAATAATAACACTTGATTCTCTTTCATCCCATTCTTCTCTGAAAATATGATAGTCTGTTCCAATTTGACGGACTACTCGTTTTTGAATAATCTGATAATAGATTGTTCCTTCTTTATCTGCTTCTACTGAAGGACGGTATTTAACCTTAACTGTTGCCATAGCATTTTATCAATAATAATGTAATATATTTTACGTTCTTTAATACTCTTGTTAAAAAATACATTTTATTTGTAATTAAATATTGATAATTGGAAATTATGTACTAATTTTGCGCTACCTATATTAGATATATTCTTAAATACAAATAAAACATGTCAACTTTAACATTAATTATTGTAATTGTATTCCTTTGCGGATATTTATGCATCGCGATTGAGAGTCTGACAAAGGTCAACAAGGCGGCTATTGCTCTGCTGATGCTTGTTGTCTGCTGGACCCTCTTCATGATCAACCCGGAGGCTTACATCCCTGATGTAATCCAGAGCGTTGGTGGTAAAGTTCAACTGGCTGTAAGCGAAGTGATTGAAAAACACCTCGGTAGTACAGGAACTACATTGTTCTTCCTTATGGGTGCAATGACTATCGTCGAGGTAGTTGACCAGAACAATGGTTTTGATTTCGT
>JAJPYV010000247.1 GCA_021204735.1 Prevotella sp. | reverse complement strand
CGCTGAAAGAGAGTATCTTGAAAATCCTCGACCGTCTGCACCCGAAGAAGATAGTAATCGTAAGCAGTTCTCCGCAAATACGCTATCCTGACTACTATGGTATTGATATGCCAAGTCTTGAGGAGTTCTGTGTGTTCCGTGCCACCATTGAACTGCTGAAAGAGCGAGGCATGTATCATGTTATAGATAATACATATAATAGGTGTAAGGATGAACTCCTGAAACCAAAGCACGAAATGGTAAATTGTGTGCGTGATATTTACAAACCGTTCACAGTTGAGGAAATTAACAGGAAGATTGTCGAGATCCTCCGCCCTGACGGTATGAAAACCCCTGTTGACATTGTATATCAGTCGATTGAGGGTTTGCACGAGGCCATTCCGAATCACAAAGGCGACTGGTATTTCACGGGAATTTATCCCACGCCTGGCGGTACAAAACTCGTTAACAGAGCTTTTATCAACTTTGTGGAGAATGTCTACAAATATGAGCAGAAATTATTCTGATTGAAAAAGCAAAAGGCAAGGTGTTTATCTTGTTCTTTTCATAAATATATATTGACAGATATGAGAAATGTAACTTTATTGTTGGAAGACGGGACGAAGTTTCACGGAAAGTCATTCGGGTATGACAGTCCTGTCGCTGGCGAGGTTGTTTTTAATACTGCTATGATGGGTTATCCAGAAAGTCTTACCGACCCGTCATACGCTGGTCAGTTGATGACACTTACTTACCCTCTCGTGGGCAATTATGGCGTTCCTCCTTTTTCAGTTGAGCCAAACGGTATCGCCACGTTCATGGAGAGCGACAAGATTTATGCCTCCGCGATTATCGTGGCTGATTACAGTGCGGAATACAACCATTGGAATGCTGTGGAGAGTTTGGCCGACTGGCTTAAACGAGAGCATGTGCCAGGCATTACGGGCATTGACACGCGCGAGCTTACAAAACTGCTTCGAGAGCATGGAGTGATGATGGGCAAAATTCTTTTTGATGATGAGCCCGACAATATTCCTACTGCCAATTACGCAGGTGTCAACTTTGTGGATATGGTGAGTTGCAAGGAAATAATCCGTTACAATGAAGGTGCAGGAAAGAAGGTGGTTCTCGTGGATTGCGGCGTGAAGAACAATATCATCCGTTGTCTCATCAACCGTGGTGTTGAGGTGATTAGAGTTCCGTGGAATTACGACTATACATCAATGGATTTCGATGGATTGTTCCTTGCTAACGGTCCTGGTGACCCTGATATGTGTGAGGATGCTGTCAATATCATCCGAAAGCAGATGAGCAATTCCACAAAACCAATTTGCGGTATTTGCATGGGCAACCAGTTGTTGGCTAAGGCAGGGGGTGCGAAGATATACAAACTGAAATACGGGCATCGTTCCCACAACCAACCAGTACGCATGGTGGGTACAGACAATTGCTATGTTACGAGTCAGAATCATGGATATGCTGTTGATGGCTCTACGTTAGGCAAGGATTGGGAGGAGCTTTTCGTGAACATGAACGATGGCAGTAATGAAGGTATCCGTCATAAGACAAATCCTTGGTTCTCCAGTCAGTTCCACCCAGAGGCTTGCTCCGGTCCTGTCGACACAGAATTTATGTTTGATAAGTTTGTCGGACTCTTGAAATAATAACGTTATAAGCGTATAGTACAACGGATATAACAAAGATTGAAGATGAAAAACAATGATATAAAGAAAGTCCTGCTTCTTGGTTCTGGTGCCTTGAAAATTGGCGAGGCAGGTGAGTTTGACTATTCTGGATCTCAGGCGTTGAAGGCGTTGAGAGAGGAGGGTATCGAGACAATTCTTATTAACCCGAATATCGCCACGGTGCAGACATCCGACGGGGTTGCCGATAGGATTTATTTCTTGCCGGTGCAGCCGTATTTCGTTGAGAGGGTCATAGAGAAGGAGCATCCCGACGGTATATTACTGTCATTTGGCGGTCAGACGGCACTCAACTGCGGTGTTGACCTGTACAAGAGTGGGGTGTTGGAGAAGTATGACGTGCAGGTACTCGGTACGCCTGTCCAGGCAATCATGGACACCGAAGACCGTGAGTTGTTTGTGGAGCGACTTACCGAAATAAATGTAAAGACTATCAAGAGTGAGGCTTGCGAGAATATTGAGCATGCACGCAAGGCCGCTGCCGAATTGGGCTATCCTGTTATCATCCGGGCTGCATACGCCCTCGGAGGTTTGGGCAGTGGTTTCTGTGACAACGAGGATGAGTTGAACAAGTTGGCTGAGAAGGCCTTTTCGTTCTCTCCGCAGGTGCTTGTTGAAAAGAGTTTAAAAGGCTGGAAGGAGATTGAGTATGAGGTGGTGCGTGACCGTTACGACAACTGTATCACGGTTTGTAATATGGAGAACTTTGACCCGCTTGGAATACATACGGGAGAGAGTATCGTCATAGCACCGTCGCAGACATTGACAAATAGTGAGTATCACAAGCTCCGTGCTTTGTCCATAAAAATCATTCGTCATATCGGTATTGTCGGCGAGTGTAACGTGCAGTATGCATTTGACCCGCAGAGTGAGGATTACAGAGTGATTGAAGTTAACGCCCGACTGAGCCGCAGTTCTGCTCTTGCATCAAAGGCAACTGGTTATCCGTTGGCTTTCGTGGCTGCTAAATTAGGACTTGGCTACGGACTGTTTGAATTGAAAAACTCAGTCACAAAGACTACAAGTGCGTTCTTTGAACCAGCATTGGACTATGTGGTATGCAAGATTCCGCGTTGGGACTTGAGCAAGTTCCGTGGTGTTGACCGGGAATTAGGCTCTTCCATGAAGTCTGTCGGTGAGGTGATGGCTATCGGGCGCAATTTTGAGGAGGCTGTCCAGAAGGGTTTGCGTATGATAGGGCAGGGCATGCATGGTTTCGTGGAGAACAAGGAATTGGAAATCAAGAATATCGATGAGGCGTTGCAGGAGCCTACCGACAAGCGTATTTTCATCATATCCAAGGCGATGCACCAGGATTATACGATTGACCAGATACATGAGCTAACGAAGATCGACAAGTGGTTCCTCTACAAATTGAAGAATATCATTGACATCGACGAGACTCTCAAGAAGTGCAAGAACATAAATGTATTGGATAAGGAATTGCTGAGAAAGGCGAAGATATACGGTTTCACCGACTTCCAGATTGCCCGTGCAGTTGGTTTGGATCACGAGCTTGGCAACATGGCAAAGGCTGGTCTTGTTGTCCGCCGGTTGCGCAAGAGTTATGGTATTTTGCCTGTCGTGAAACAGATTGACACCTTGGCTGCTGAGTATCCTGCTCAGACTAACTATCTGTATGTTACTTACGCTGGCGTGAAGAGTGATATTACTTTTGAGAAAGATAAGCGTTCTATAGTGGTTCTCGGATCAGGCGCATACCGTATCGGCAGTTCGGTGGAGTTTGACTGGTGCGGCGTGCAGGCGTTGAACACAATCCGCAAGCAGGGTTACAGGAGTGTGATGATTAATTATAATCCAGAGACTGTGTCAACTGATTATGACATGTGTGACAGACTCTATTTCGATGAACTGACGTTTGAGCGTGTTATGGATATCATCGAGTTTGAGTGCCCATACGGTGTTATTGTCTCCACAGG
>JAJPYV010000205.1 GCA_021204735.1 Prevotella sp. | reverse complement strand
CCGCAGGGAGATAGAGATAGAATGTTCCGATGATGAGTTTATGGAGATGTTCGAGAGATTCCCTATGTTCGATGATCTCGATGATATCTTCGTGGAGAACGAGGAGGAATGGACGGAAATTATCGCTAATTACGTGAAAGAACATTTAGACCGTTTTGCGGAAATAGTAGAATGATGTAGAAGGCAAAGAAATGAACAAGGAAGAGGAATTACTGCGCAAGAAAAGTCCTGTAAGCATCCGTAACAAGAAAGCCTCATTTGAGTATTTCTTTGTGGAGACATATACGGCAGGTATGGTTCTTACCGGAACGGAGATAAAGTCAATCCGTCTCGGCAAGGCATCGCTTGTGGACAGTTACTGCTATATCAACAACGGTGAGATATGGGTCAAGGGCATGCACATCGCACCTTATTTCTTCGGTTCATACAACAACCACGAGGCAAGGCGAGACCGCAAGCTGCTGCTGAACAAGAGAGAGATACGCAGGTTGCGTGAGGCCATCAAACAAGTGGGCTTCACTATTATTCCGATTTTGGTTTTCATAGACGACCATGGACGTGCGAAAATGGATATCGCTTTGGCAAAGGGAAAGAAAATGTTTGACAAGCGACAGACTTTGAAGGAAAAGGAAGACCGCCGTAGCATGGACAGGGCGAGAAAGAACTATGATTAAAAATATCATCTTCGACTTAGGTGGCGTGATAGTTACCATTGACCAGGCAGAAGCCCTGCGGCGTCTCAAGGAATTGGGATTGGATGCGGCAGAGGATTATCTCAACCCATATACACAAAACGGTATATTCGGTGACCTTGAGGAAGGCAAAATATCAGATGATGAGTTTCGTGTGGAACTCGGTAAGTTGGTTGGTAGGGAAATGACTTTTGATGATTGCAGGTATTTCTGGCTTGGCTACCGCAAGGACCTTCCAAAGCGCAACCTCGCGATGTTGAGAAAGTTGCGTGCAGACGGTTACCGACTTATCCTGCTCTCCAATACCAACCAGTTTATGATGTCATGGGGTTTAAGTGGTGATTTTGATGGTAACGGCTTATCACTTGAAGACTATTTCGATGCCCTTTACCTTAGTTTTCGTTTAAAGACAATGAAACCATCCCCGCTTTTCTTCGAGAAAGTTTTGGAGAGTGAGAAGATTTTGCCAGAGGAATCACTGTTTGTCGATGACGGCAAGCGCAATGTGGAGATTGCAGAGAGTTTGGGCTTTCATACATTATGCCCTGTAAACGGTTCTGATTGGACAGGCGACCTGCTTGCGTTGTTGGACAAGTTAAATCATTAAAAATACTTGCAGTGCCGACCAATCTGACAGTAACACAACGAGGAAATTGTCGGAAAAAATTCAAGTGCAGACAGGATTAATCGTGAGATTTGTGCTGTTCTTGTAAAAATTTACTATTTTTGCAAGAGATTTATTGAAATTGAAGATGATATTCAAGAAAAAGAGAAGGTGGCATTATATCGACGGTCAACCGCTTACTGATTTGGATAAGCAGGTGATGTACTGGGAGAACAAGGGAAAACTCGTTCCGACAAGAGAACTTATAAAAACCCCCGAACAGATAGAGGGAATACGTAAAAGTGGTGTTATCAATACCGGTGTGCTCAACGAGGTGGCAGAGAAAATCCATATCGGCATGAGTACGTTGGAGATTGATGAGATTTGCCGTGACTATTGCACAAAGCATGGTGCCGTTCCAGCCTGTTTGGGTTATGAGGGATATCCTAAAAGCGTCTGCACCAGCATAAACGAGGTTGTATGTCATGGTATTCCTAAGAAAGAAGACGTGTTGCAGGAGGGAGATATTATTAATGTTGACTTTACCACTATATTGGATGGTTATTACGCCGATGCTTCACGTATGTTCATCATGGGAAAGACTACCCCTGAGAAAGAACAGCTTGTGCGTGTAGCGAAGGAATGCCTTGAGATAGGAGCAGAGGCAGCAAAACCATACTGTTTTGTAGGAGACATAGGACATGCTATCCAGAAGCATGCTGACAAATATCATTATGGCGTAGTGCGAGACCTTTGCGGTCATGGCGTGGGAATTGCCTTTCATGAAGATCCAGAGGTTTTGCATTACGGGCATAAAGGTACAGGCATGCTTATTGTGCCCGGTATGGTGTTTACGATTGAGCCTATGATCAACATGGGAACGTGGAAAGTTTTCATCAATGCAGAAGACCCATACGGATGGGAAATCATATCAGGAGACGAGAAACCGAGTGCGCAGTGGGAGCATACATTCTTGATGACAGAGCATGGGGTGGAAATCCTTAGTGATTGAAAGAGTTTTATGAACGATATATATATATTAGGTATTGAGAGCAGTTGTGATGACACGTCGGCGGCTGTTCTTAAAAATGATGTCCTGCTGAGCAACGTTACGGCATCGCAGGACGTGCACAAGGCTTACGGCGGTGTCGTTCCTGAATTGGCATCACGCGCACACCAGTTGAATGTGGTGCCAGTGGTTGACCAGGCGTTGAAACGCGCCGGCATAGAGAGGGAACAGTTGTCGGCAGTTGCATTTACCCGTGGACCAGGGCTGATGGGCTCGCTTCTTGTGGGTACGAATTTCGCAAAGGGGCTTTCCCTTTCGTTGGGCATTCCGCTTATTGATGTCAACCACCTTCAAGGGCATGTAATGGCACATTTCATAAAAGAGAAAGAGGATGACAATTATGCGCCCCCAATGCCATTCCTGTGTCTGCTCGTAAGTGGCGGCAACTCGCAGATTGTGAAGGTGAATGCCTATAATGATATGCAGGTGTTGGGACAGACTATCGATGATGCAGCAGGGGAGGCGATAGACAAGTGTTCGAAGGTAATGGGACTTGGTTATCCGGGTGGTCCGATAATCGACAAGTTGGCGAGGCAGGGCAATCCGCAGGCATATAAGTTCTCTGAACCACATATACCAGGGCTGAATTACAGTTTCAGTGGACTAAAAACATCATTCCTGTACAGTCTTCGTGACTGGGTGAAGGAAGACCCTGATTTTGTGGAGCACCACAAGGAAGACTTGGCAGCCAGTTTAGAGTTCACAATAGTTGACATACTGATGAAAAAGCTGAGATTGGCAGTGAAGGCAACCGGGATAAAGCATGTAGCCGTAGCCGGTGGAGTGAGTGCCAACAACGGTCTTAGGAATGCTTTCCACAAGCATGCGGAGAAATACGGTTGGATTATATATATACCGCGATTCAGTTACACCACCGACAATGCAGCGATGATAGGTATAGTCGGTTACCATAAGTTTTTGGACAATGATTTCTGTCCTATTGACAAGCCTGTATTTTCAAAAGTAACCTTTCAATAAATTAAATACTATGGAGTTCGAGAACAAGATACTGAGTAGGGAAATCAGTCAGTTTATATGGGAAAAGGGCAAGACCATGGGTACTGCGGAGAGTTGTACCGGCGGTCGTATTGCCGAGTCGATAATTTTAGTGCCAGGTGCATCTAATTATTTCAAGGGCAGTATAGTGTCTTATACGAATGAGATCAAGTAGAAGTTGCTTCATGTTGATCATCAACTTTTGGAGGAAAAGACTGCCGTATGTGAGGAAGTGGCGATAGCGATGGTAAAGGGAGCAATTAAGACGCTCAACGTTGACTATGCTATTTCGG
>JAJPYV010000145.1 GCA_021204735.1 Prevotella sp. | reverse complement strand
TGATGTACACCGACATACCGCAAGAGTTGCTTGACGCATTGGAAGACGTGATACTCTGTCGCAAGTCCGATGCAACTGAACGACTTGTAGAAATAGCAGAGAAATACAAAGACGCAAAAACGACGAAAGCAGAAGAAGCAGTTGACAGGCAGACCATACCCCTTAGCGACCGACTTGTCAGAGCATTGCAGAAAGGCGACAGTGAGTTTTTGGAGAGCGACCTGCAAGAAGCGTTGAAAGAATACCCGACACCCCAAGCCATAATAGAAGGACCGTTGATGAGCGGCATGCAACTTGTAGGCGACCTTTTCGGAGTAGGGAAGATGTTTTTGCCGCAAGTGGTGAAGACAGCGAGGACTATGAAGCAAGCCGTGGAAATACTGTTGCCATATATCAAGAGCGGAAGCAAGACAGGCGACGTGAAGAAAAACGGCAAATACCTTATAGCCACCGTGAAGGGAGACGTGCACGACATAGGCAAGAACATAGTAGCAGTGGTTATGGCATGCAATAATTTCGATGTTATAGACCTTGGCGTGATGGTGCCTCTGGAGAAAATCGTGGAGACAGCATTAAGAGAGAACGTAGACTACATAGCCCTTAGCGGACTAATCACCCCATCGCTTGACGAGATGTGCCACGTAGCGGAAAGTCTGAAGAAAGCCGGTATCAGCATACCACTATTCGTAGGCGGAGCGACGACATCAGATTTGCATACAGCCGTAAAGATAGCACCACTGTATGACGGACCCGTGTTCCGAGTAAGAGATGCGGCACAAAATCCAGTTATCGCCATGCAGTTGAAAGGCAAGGAGCGAGACCATGTGCTCGCCTGTCTGCGGTTCGAACAAGAACAGTTGAGGCAGAGTGCCGTGCGAAAAGACAACACATCATACAGTGATGCCGAAGCATTGAAACGGCGGCTGAAACTCGACTGGGAGGCAGAAACCATTGTGCCGCCGACATACAAGGGAAGCAGGATGTTCCCGAATATCAGTATAAAGTCAGTCAGGTCATATATCAACTGGATATATTTCTATCATCTGTGGGGAGTTCGCCCGGCATCATCAGAAGCAGAGAACATCAAGCAAGAAGCAGAACAGATGATAGATGAGATAGAGACACATCACCACCTGCGAGCAGAAGTAAGTTTTTATGATGCCTACGGAACGGAAGACTGTATTGTGGTGAGTCGTGAAAAAGGAGAGGGAGAGATGGAAGATACGGTGATTTACACACCCCGTCAGCACCATGAATCAGAGAATGGCATTTGTCTTTCATTATGCGATTATGTAGCCCCCAAAGGAAAAAACGACCATATCGGAGTATTTGCCGTAACCGTATCAAAGTCATTCACAAAACGCCTTGAAGCATTGAAGGCGCAAGGCGAGCAGTATCGCTCATTGTTAATGCAGAGCGTCGGAGACCGTCTTGCAGAAGCCGCCAGTGAATGGCTGCACGCCGAGGTGCGCCGCTCGTTGTGGGGATATGCCAGGGAAGAACAGTTGACAATAAAAGAGATGTTCCGGGCAGCATATCAAGGAATACGCCCGGCAGTAGGATACCCATCGTTGCCCGACCAGAAAACAATTTTTGCGTTGGCGAAGTTGGTGAATTTTGACAAGTTGGGAATTACGTTGACAGAGAACGGAGCGATGTACCCACAAGCGTCCGTTTGCGGGATATATATTGCAAATAAGAAAGCAAGGTACTTCGTAAGTTAAAAGTTATACCGCTCGAAACTGCGGTTTGTTTTTTCGAAAACAAGAAAACTGGCAGTTTTACCGTTTTTCGTCAATGGGACAACCCCAATCTCAAACAAAAAAAGAGGAGACTTGCCTCTTGGCGTCCCCTCTTTCCTATAAATTACTTAACAAATTATCTAACTAATATCTTCTTTCCGTTTACAATGTTGATACCCTTCGTCAACTTGCTCAGACGCTGACCTGCAAGGTTGTAGATTGCACCGTTCTCTACGTTAGAAGAAATGATTGCGTTGCTGATACCTGTTCCTGTGGTTGATGAAAGACCAACATAATACAGATAATGCTCAGTTCCACTAACCCTTGACAATGAATGGTCACCGGCAGCAATTGTAACTTGCATTACATTTCCCTCTGTTATCGTTTGTGTTTCACCGTCTAAAGTGATGCAACGGTCAGTATGGTCTGCGCTATTTAAATTCTCGTCAGTTTCAAATACAAGAGTCAAAACCATCTCTTCTGTTGTGGTGAAAGTTATTGTTGGGTGTGAATTCAACTTGAGGCAGCAAGTTAATTCAGTTTCTTCACCATTCAATGATATTGTAACAGAACCATGTGATGTACTCATCTCATCTTTATCCTCATTTGTTGAGTATAAAAATTCGATATCACCCGTTGTATTTACTGTGTTGTCTGTTGCGAATGTACAGTAATTTGCATCATTTACTGATATTAATGAAGACTCGCCTTCTTCACCTTCACCTTCATTGCTGCTTACGTTTCCGTAAATAGCAAGGTCAATAAGGAATACATACTGATCATCAACAGCGCTCACGAATTTAAGCTGGCAGTTCTCTTTGTTAACATCAATTGTTACTGGGTGACTGCCTTGTGTTGACCCTGAACCATCGTACGTTAAATCCCAGTCATCGTCACCATCACCTTTTGAATATACCCACAAACCACGATCTTTCGCAGTAGTACCATAATTAACCTCAACCTTTGTAATTGACTTCAATGCAGATGTCGTAACGCAACCATTTCCATCTTTGAGTTCGTTGATACGCATGCATCCTAAATAATCTCCAAATTTTGCAAGATTAGAAGTATCATTAGGCAATAGACTTGAGTCCTCTATATAGAATTCCAGAGCCTCGTTTGAGTATTCGGTAGTAAATATATAGGTTGTGTCAATATCAAGCGAATCCATATATTCTTCCCACTCAGTGAAGTCAGTTGAATATAAGCACTGCTCCTCACCTGTAACGTTTTCATCATCATCTCCAGTGTCATTGCCTTCGCCTTCGCCTTCACCTTCAGTTACATTTTCATCTGATGGAGCTGTGAGACCAATGTAGAATACATGATATTCACCAGAGCCCTTTTTAATAGTGTATTCACCTGCTGTCTCGCAAGTATAAGTAAACACCTGAGTTGTTATATACATATTATTTGTGGAACCAGATGGGTCTGTTATCTTAATATAAGAACTACCCGACACATCATCAGTTGGACCAAATACGATTGTCAATACTGTATTATCTTCAGTTGTATTGAAAGTAATACCTGCACTTGAATTTACCTTATAGTACACAGTGTATTCAGTGTCACCAATCGTAACGCTACCGTACTTCAAACTACCATCACTGTCATCAATTGCCGTGTCAATGTTAGTATCAGATGCTGAAAAAGTAAAATTCAAGGAATCCGTAGCATAATAACCATCATCATTACTTGCGAAAGTAGATGAAATTGCATCTTGATTAGGTAATGTTATGGATGTAGAGTCATCATCAGCCCATGCAAAAGAGCCGAAAGCACACAAAAGGCTCATAAAGCCTAAACGAAGTAGATTTTTAGTGTTCATAATTAAATTTTTTTAGTTAGTAAAGTATTATGTTAATTATAAAAAGTCTGCGCAAAAGTATAAAATTATGTTCTACCTTGTAAAAGAAGACTTAGAGGAAAGTCTGTATTTATTTAAAGGA
>JAJPYV010000161.1 GCA_021204735.1 Prevotella sp. | reverse complement strand
ATATCCATCTAATCAGAGAAAATTCAATTATGACTACAAATAATATCGAGCGTGCTGCGAAACATTGGGGAGTAATTCTTACTGAAATAACAGATAATTTACAAGAGCCATACGCTGAAAGAGCATTATTTACATATCTTCTAAAATTCTTGTTGTTTTATAAAATATGTGCAACTGATGATGTATATGATGTGCTATATAAAAGATTTCAATATCAGCTTTATGTCTATCATTACTTTTTGCTTAATATTTCTCTTTTTTTGTATAAATTGATTCCTATATTGTCAATAAGAAAAATTTTTCTAAAAATCCTCAATTATTCCGCCATATACTATTTAAAACATAAATATTAGAATTGTACATTTTAAATGCAATATAAGTGTTTTATGGACACTAAAGAATATATAATTTGAATTTAATAAAAAAACAATGCAAAACAACAAAATTGAGGAGTCAGAAATCCTTGCAAAGGTGCGGGATGTCTTTCAACAGGTTTTTAATGGTAAAGAACAGAAACTGGATTATGGCACTTCATTTGAAGAAATAGAAGATTGCGATTCTATTTCACAAGTGCAAGTGATAATGGGTATTGAAAAATCTTTTCAAACAGAATTTTGCCATGAGGAAATATCTGGGCTTAAAAATATAGGTGATTTGGTAGAAATGATTAATGAACATATACGGAATGTATAAACGATGTATCAAACGTATACTTGATTTCCTTATTGTGTTTTGTGCATTGGCTGTGATTTGGCCATTCCTCTTGGTAATCGCCATCTGGCTACACTTTGCTAACAAAGGGGCAGGCGCATTTTTCTTTCAAGAACGTCCAGGTAAGAATGGTAAGATTTTCAAGGTAATCAAATTCAAGACCATGACGGATGAACGAGATACTGAAGGGAATTTGTTGCCAGATGAGATGCGCCTTACGAAAGAGGGGAAATTCGTGCGTTCCACTTCGATAGATGAATTGCCCCAATTGATTAACGTATTGAAAGGAGACATGGCATTGATAGGTCCTCGTCCGCTATTGGTACAATATCTGCCGCTTTACAGCAAGGAGCAGGCACGTAGACATGAGGTGCGTCCTGGTATTACAGGTTGGGCGCAATGTCATGGACGTAATGGCATTAGTTGGACGAAGAAATTTGAATTAGACGTATGGTATGTAGATCATTGCTCGTTTCTTTTGGATGTGAAAATTATCTTTATCACTTTGGAAAAGGTGTTCGTAAGAGAAGGGATTTCTTCAAGTACCTCTGCCACAATGGAGTTTTTTACTGGAAACAATTAAAATAGACATGTATTTGTATGGAGCAAGCGGTCACGCTAAAGTGATTATGGATATATTAGAGGCTTCTGGTAAAAAAGTAAATGCCTTGGTGGATGACAATCCGAAAGTGACAGAGTTAAAGGGATGCCCTGTGTTGCACGACTACAGGGGGTTGTCTCCATTTATAGTAAGTATTGGTGTCAATGCCACCCGTAAGAAGGTAGTAGAGAAGTTAGGTGATACGATATTCGGAAAAGCGGTGCATCCATCATCCGTCGTGTCGCCTTCAGCGAGTATTGGTGAAGGCACGGTGGTAATGCAAGGGACCATTATTCAGGCGGATGTTCGGATTGGGAAACATTGCATAATCAACACAGGGGCTTCGGTGGATCATGACTGTATCATAGGCGACTATGTACATATTTCTCCTCATTCCACGCTTTGTGGAAATGTTCATGTTGGTGAAGGCACATGGATTGGTGCAGGGACAACCGTAATCCCTGGTGTAAGAGTCGGAAATTGGAGCGTGGTTGGTGCTGGCTCTGTAGTCACAAAAGACATTCCTGACGGTGTATTGGCATTAGGAAACAGATGTAAAATAATAAAAACATTAGATATGGAAATATTAGCAAATATTAATCGGGGGGGGTAAAATGTAATATTCTTTTCAATTATTTGCTGCATAAGGAGGCAGAACTGAACTATGCAGCATAATATTTTAATCACATCCGCAGGTAAACGGGTCGCATTGGTACGTTATTTTAAAGATACTTTGGTAAGTTTTTTCTTAGATGGAGAAGTATTCACGACTGACATGAATCCCGAAATGGCACCCGCAGGATATGTGAGTGACGGATGTTTTAAAGTGCCAAGAGTGACTGATGAAGATTATCCCGAATTGTTGTTTAGGATATGTGAAGAAAACAATATAGGAATGGTAGTTGCGACCATTGATACGGAGCTTTTGCTGTTGGCTAATTTGAAAGATGAGTTTTTAAGGAAGGGAATTAATGTGATAGTCAGTGACAGTATTTTTGTAGGTATATGCCGTGACAAGCGAAATACGGGCTCATTCTTTCAATCACATGGAATACGGATTCCTAAAGAGATTGATAAATACCATCCCATTTTCCCTATGTTTGCCAAGCCATACGATGGGTCATTGAGTACAAATTTACATTATATAAAGTGCAAGGAGGAACTGACTGGGGAGATATTGAATGATCCGAAATTGATGTTTATGGAATATATCGACAAGAAAGTCTATAAGGAATATACGGTGGATATGTATTTCGGCAAGGATAACAAGGTGAAATGTATCGTTCCCCGTGAACGTATCGAAATCCGTGCAGGTGAAATCAACAAGGGACGTACTGCCAAGAATGAAATTCTCTCATTCTTGAAAGAGAAGTTAGGATATATTGAAGGCTGTGTGGGTTGTATCTGTTTGCAATTGTTCTTTCATCCTGATACAAAAGATATAGTGGGAATAGAGATTAACCCTCGTTTCGGCGGTGGTTATCCCCTAACTTATATGTGTGGCGGAAATTTCATTGAACTGATGATTCGAGAGTATTTCCTGAATGAAGATATTGATTATTTCGATACATGGAAAGAAGGAATGTTGATGTTACGTTTTGATGATGCCATTTATGTGTGACGTAATCTGTTTCGATTTGGATGATACGCTCTATAAGGAGATAGAGTATCTAAAATCGGCATATCAAGAAATAGCATATATTGCCGCAGGGCATTGCAGAGGGTTTAAGACATCGGTTTCAGCTTTGGCGGAGAATGGCTATGAGACAATGCTGGAAGCATATAAAGGCGGGAAGAATGCCTTTTCCACATTGAATGATCTCATGGGTTTGGATTTGCCAATAGGAGATTATCTTGCGATTTATCGAAATCATTTTCCAAATATACAGCTATCGGATGAAGTGGAACGTATGCTATCTGAATTGCAGAGGGAAGGCTACGTGTTGGGGATTATAACAGACGGGCGCAGTGTGCAGCAACGGCACAAA
Source organism: Prevotella sp. (assembly GCA_021204735.1). Lineage (GTDB taxonomy): Bacteria > Bacteroidota > Bacteroidia > Bacteroidales > Bacteroidaceae > Prevotella. Next base: position 393 of record JAJPYV010000161.1, on the reverse strand, counting down.
ATTAAAGCGTTAGGGCTTGAAAGATTTTTTTCTGATGATAATATCATCATCTCGGAAGAGTTTGGCTCTGAGAAGCCATCAGAAGCCAATTATCGCTACTTTATGGAGCGTTATCCTTGTGCCAGGCAGTTTGCCTATATAGGGGATGATCTTCGGAAAGATTTTATCACACCGAAGAGATTAGGATGGAAAACAATCTGCCTGTTGGATGATGGGAGTAATATCCACCGTCAGGATTTTTCATGTAAAGAGGAGTTCCTGCCAGATTTAAAAATAAGTACACTCAAAGAATTATTTTCTTTGCAGATTATATATAATTTAAACAAAATGTAAAAATATTATGACCGGACCTAAATTCACTAAACCTACATTGCGTAATGTATTGAGCAATAT
>JAJPYV010000016.1 GCA_021204735.1 Prevotella sp. | reverse complement strand
TAAATTGTTCTTTATTATCAAAGCGTAAGTCCAATGTTCATATTAACATAACGTTATCATCGAACTCACGCATTAATATATTAAAACAAACACACTTATTTAGGTAAGCACTCAGGATGTTCTTTAATATGATTGACTAAGTTCCTGCCAAATTGCCTGGTGTTCCATTTTTCATTATACTCAAAATTAATGTCTTTTGAGATTTCCCGCAAGCCCTCCTTCGTATTGCTCTTTTTCTTATAGATATTTACAGTTCCGTTTTCGTCAGCTTCTATGTAGTAATCTTCGATAATAGCGCCAGATTCGTCATCTTCAGCCCAATTACGTGTTATTCCCAAAGAAATCATTCCTTTTTCTGCATCTGAAATACCATAGGATGTGGATAACTCGTCCAAGGCTACATTAAAATCCGGACATAGTTCATAAACATATACAGATCCTTTGTTTTCAATCCTGATAATCATACGATTAATTCTGGTATTGGTTCCGATAGTAATTTCAAACTTATCATATATGTTGTTTTCCATCTTACATAAAGTCCACAGGACACGGTCCAATTGCTTAAAATCATATTGTTCCAAATCATAGTATTGCCTGAATTTTTTTATGGTTGGATAAAAAGATGTGGCGTAAGACTTTTTAAGTTTATTATAAGAAAGTCTTTCCCCGTTTTCCATAAAGTTATCAGTTGCCTGATAATATATAAGCAAACCAGCAACTAAACTGTCATATATGGGATAGATTTTATGGCAATGGTGACTGCAATATTTCGATGAGAAAGAGAAAGGCTTATACCCTTCCATTTTACACATTTCATCAATCAAATCTAAATTACCAGCTTGCAGCATCTTGTCAAAGTCGTTAATACCTAAGATACGCTCTGACATTTTATAAACTGATGGCAAATGTGTTGAATAGCATGAATCCAATGTGGCAACTTTTATCATCACTTTATCTGAGTCCTTGTTTGTCGGACAATTTCCAAAGAGATTTTTAAGCATTTCTTCCTGTTGAGGATAACCTACAAGTTCATCCCAATAAGAAAAACATTTAGAAGCTATGTTCTTTAACTCTTTTCCGTCTGGATATAATTGTTTTGTTTTCATATTTTTATTTTTTAATTAGTAATCTATTATTAAACCGTATGCTACTTGCCACTGGATTTATTTCACGATAACTTTTCTCGTCGAGCCGTCTGAATATCTGATGATGTTGATACCTCGTTGTGATGTTTGAACCATCTTTCCGTCTAATGTGTAGCGACCAACTTCTTCCACTTCATTCCCATCAACACTGACATTTTCAATACCTGAAGAGAAATCTACCTCGTTTATATTGAGAAATTCACTCCAACCCGTAGTTTGCGAATATATGTCTTTACAACCTATCGGGACATTGAGAACACACGTATCGTAGTCAACACCATAAAATACACCATATATATGATTACGACCTCCACCACTGTCTAATGCTACTTCGGGTGGAGTTATTATTTTCGAGTTGACTTCTTTCAATCCAGTGCAATTATAAAATGCTCCTTCATCTATTTCTGTAACTTTCTCTGGTATAGTGATTGATGTCAAACTCGTACAACCATAAAACGCTTGTTCTCCAATTGATGTAACTCCTTCGGGAATGTGTATTTCTGTCAAGCTTGAACAATTGCAAAACGTATAAGAATAAATTGAAGTATTACCTTCGGGAATTTTGATTGATGTCAAACTCGTACAACCAGAAAATGTACCACCAAGAATTTCGGTAACTCCTTCTGGAATGATGATTGTAGGCAGGCTCGAACAGCGAGCAAAGGCACTTTCTCCAATTGATGTAACTCCTTTTGGAATAGTGATTGATGTAAAACTCGAACAGCCAGCAAAGGCACCTTCCCCAATTGATGTAACTCCTTCTGGAATGGTGATTGAAGGCAAACTCGAACAATCCTCAAAAATACATTTGCCAATTTCGGTAAAACTTTCTGGAATATTAATTGATGTCAGACTTGAACACCCGTTAAACGCATAACTTCCAATTGACGTAACACCCTCAGGAATTTTGATTGATGTCAGGCTTTTACAATTGTAAAATGCCCAAATACCAATTGACTCTACACTGTCAGGAATACTGATTGATGTCAGACTTGTACAATCGTAAAATGCCCCACTACCAATTTTTGTGACACCATCAGGAAGGTTGATTGATGTCAAACTTGTACATTTTTCAAACGTACGACTACTAATTGACGTAACAGCATCTGGAATATTTATTGTTGTCAAGCTCGTACAACCACTAAACGCACTATCACCAATTGATATAACACCATCTGAAATAGTGATTGATGTCAAACTTGAACACCCCTCAAAAATACCACCTCCAATTGACGTTACACCATCAGGGATATTTATTGTCGTCAAACTCGTACAATGGTAAAACGCCTCAGAACCAATTGACGTAACACCACTGCCTATTGTTGCTGATATCAGGCTTGAACAATTGCAAAATGCCCAAATACCAATTGACTCTACACTGTCAGGAATATTGATTGATGTCAAACCACTACAATTCTTAAACGCACCCCTTCCAATTACCGTGACATTGTCTGGAATGTTTATTTCTGTCAAACTTGTACAATTATAAAAAGCACTATCACCAATTGCAGTTACAGTTATCTGTGTATTTAGAAAAGTTATCTCATTCGGAATTGTAATTTCTCCACTATATAGAGCTGATATTGAAGACGTTCCACCGTACGTCACTTCAGCGGTATTATTTGATGTGATATTGTAATAAATTCCATCATAGTAACAGTTGTATGCAAATATTTGCACATTCATCAATACAAATAATAACAGCAGAATGCCACGACATGATACATTTCCTAATAATTTTTCTATTGTTTTCATACTATTATGTTTTTAATTTTTACGATATTCCATTTAACATTACAAATCATCTATTATATTAGAAAAACACATCATCTTAGAATATTTGCTTTTACAACCATTAGGTACATGAATATTGCAAGTATATTTGTTAACATTATCAAATGTATAACTACGTGCTATTTTGGAAGGATTTTGACATTTCAATAAAATATTCTTCAAACCCGAGCAGTTGTAAAATGCGCCTGTATCAAATTCCGTCACACCGCTACCGATTGTTATCTTAGAAATGTTTGTACAACCTTTAAACGCATAACACCCAATTTTCGTTACACTATCTGGAATTGTAACTGATGTAAGACCAGTACAGTTAGCAAACGTGCTGTCACATATCTCCGTTACACCATTTGGTATATTGATTGATTTAAGACTTGTACAACCCTTAAATGCACTTGAACCAATATACGTAACACTATTTGGTATAATAATATCTGTCAGGTTTGAACACCCTTCAAAAGCCTTACATCCGATTTTTTTCAATTCTTCATGCAAAACTACATTTGTCAAGTTCTTGAAATTACGAAATGCTCCGCAACATATAATACTCGTATCACTTTCAACATCACAAATATTCGGTAAACTTTGCAATGCCTCAAGTAAAAATATCTCTGGCAACTTATTATCTGCTGACCAAAAATAATCGGCTCCATTTTTGGTACAATAGCAACCTTGAATATTATTTTTCTTAATGTCGTCAAAAAGCAGACAAGAGGATGGATCATGTTCGCAATCACACTTATTCTGATTATTACTAA
>JAJPYV010000387.1 GCA_021204735.1 Prevotella sp. | reverse complement strand
GAAGTCTCAGAAAGTCTGACTTGACGAATAACCGTATAAGTACTCTTACTAATGGTATATACAACTCAAAGACGAGTTTGTTTAAGAAAATGTTGGCAAACAGACCGTTGTCTCTTAACAAACAACCTGCTAAAATCAAGAAGCTGAAGTAATTGAGTTTGAGATATAATTGACAAAAATCCCCATCCTGCAAGAGGTGTTTGCTCACTTTATAGCAGGATGGGGATTTTGTCTTGTTCATTACTAATCATCGTATTAGTTAAAATATATTAAAAAATCATATTTTATATAAATAAATAAGGGTATTTGTATTATTATAATGTTTGTTGTTAGGTATTTTAAAGATTTCTTCGTACTTTTGCAGCCCAAATGCGCCCATGGCCAAAAGTCGTTCTGGGAGGTATTCTAATGGTTTGACAATAAAAATAAATAATATATAACTAAAAAATTACAACAATGCCTACAATTCAACAATTGGTAAGAAAAGGAAGAAAGGTGCTTGTTGACAAGAGCAAATCCCCTGCTTTGGATTCGTGTCCTCAGCGACGTGGTGTTTGTGTTCGTGTCTATACAACGACACCTAAGAAGCCTAATTCGGCAATGAGAAAGGTTGCCCGTGTGCGTTTGACAAACCAGAAAGAAGTTAACTCTTACATCCCTGGAGAGGGCCACAACCTTCAGGAGCACTCCATAGTGCTTGTTCGTGGTGGCCGTGTAAAGGATCTTCCAGGTGTACGTTATCACATCATTCGTGGTACACTGGATACAGCAGGAGTTGAGAACCGTAACCAGAGACGCTCTAAATACGGAGCAAAGCGTCCTAAGAAGAAGAAATAATTCATAGGAGGAATAAAGACAATAATTTAATATAAACGTTTTGCTGGAGAATTGTTGGAAAGGTTGAGTAAGCCTATGGAGATAGACTGAAGAACAGATGAACAGCCCCATGCAGAATTAATTTCAAAACGAAATGAGAAAGGCAAAACCAAAGAAACGCGTGATCCTTCCAGATCCCGTTTACAACGACCAGAAGGTCTCAAAGTTCGTAAATCATCTTATGTATGATGGCAAGAAAAACACATCATACGAGATTTTCTACAAATCATTGGATATTGTAAAATCGAAGATGGCAAGTGAAGAGAAGTCAGCCCTTGAAATATGGAAGACTGCTCTGGACAATATCACCCCTCAGGTAGAGGTAAAGAGTCGCCGTATTGGTGGTGCGACATTCCAGGTTCCTACAGAGATACGTCCTGACCGTAAGGAGAGTGTGTCTATGAAGAACATGATAAATTACGCTCGCAAGCGTGGAGGTAAGACAATGGCAGATAAATTGGCTGCTGAGATAATGGATGCATATAACAATCAGGGTGGCGCATTCAAGCGCAAGGAAGACATGCACCGCATGGCAGAGGCTAACCGTGCGTTCGCACATTTCAGATTTTAAATAGGTAAGGTAAAAAGATTATGGCTCAGCAAGATTTACATTTAACTCGCAATATCGGTATCATGGCACACATCGATGCAGGTAAGACTACCACATCGGAGCGTATCCTATATTATACGGGTAAGACGCATAAGATAGGAGAGGTGCATGACGGTGCTGCGGTGATGGACTGGATGGCACAGGAGCAGGAGCGTGGTATCACTATTACTTCTGCTGCTACTACGTGCTATTGGCATTACAATAACAAGCAGTACAAGATAAACTTGATAGACACTCCGGGACATGTTGATTTCACTGCTGAGGTGGAGCGCTCACTTCGTGTGCTTGACGGTGCCGTTGCTACTTATTGTGCAGTTGGAGGAGTTCAGCCACAGTCGGAGACCGTTTGGCGTCAGGCTGACAAATACAATGTGCCTCGTCTGGGTTATGTAAATAAGATGGACCGTTCAGGTGCTGACTATTATGATGTACTTCGCCAGATGAAGGATGTACTTGGTGCTAATCCTGTCAATTTGGTAGTTCCTATTGGTAGTGAGGAGACTTTCAAGGGCCTTGTCGATCTTATCAAAATGAAAGCTATTTACTGGCATGATGAGACCCTGGGTGCAGACTTTGAGATAGCTGACATTCCTGCAGACCTGAAAGAGGAAGCAGAGGAATGGAGAGGCAAACTTCTTGAAAGTGCGGCAGAATATGACGAGTCACTTATGGAGAAGTATTTTGACAATCCAGATTCCATCACTGAAGAGGAAATTATTGCTGCAATACGTAAGGGAACGTTGGCAATGGAGTGTACCCCAATGCTTTGTGGTTCATCATTCAAGAATAAAGGAGTGCAGACCCTGCTTGACTATGTTTGTGCTTTCCTGCCGTCACCTATGGACACACCGAATATTATAGGTACAAACCCATCCACTGGCGAAGAAGAGGATAGGAAGCCATCAGAAGATGCTCCTACATCTGCTCTTGCTTTCAAGATAGCAACAGACCCTTTTGTTGGACGTTTGGTATTTTTCCGCGTTTATTCTGGTAAAGTAGATGCTGGCAGCTATGTCTACAATTCCCGTTCTGGAAGGAAAGAGCGTATCAGTCGTCTGTTCCAGATGAACTCCAACAAACAAGTGCCAATGGATAGTATTGATGCAGGAGACATCGGTGCTGGTGTGGGTTTCAAGGATATCCGTACGGGTGATACTCTTTGTGATGAGGCTCATCCAATCGTACTCGAGTCGATGACATTCCCTGACCCAGTTATCGGTATTGCCGTTGAACCAAAGAGCCAGGCCGACATCGACAAGTTGGGTATAGGTCTTGCAAAACTTGCTGAGGAAGATCCTACATTTACCGTTCATACTGATGAGCAGAGCGGTCAGACTGTAATTTCAGGTATGGGTGAGCTTCACCTCGATATTATTATCGACCGTCTGAAACGTGAGTTCAAAGTTGAGTGTAATCAGGGTAAGCCACAGGTCAATTATAAGGAGGCTATCACCAAGACTGTCAATCTGCGTGAGGTTTACAAAAAGCAAAGTGGTGGACGTGGTAAGTTTGCTGATATTATCGTTAATGTAGGTCCTGTTGATGACGACTTCAAGGAGGGTGGTCTCCAATTTGTCAACGAGGTCAAGGGAGGTAATATCCCTAAGGAGTTCATACCTTCTGTACAGAAAGGTTTTGAGAGTGCCATGAAGAATGGTATTCTCGGTGGTTATCCATTAGACAGTTTGAAGGTTACGTTACTTGATGGTTCTTACCATCCAGTAGACTCCGACCAGTTGTCGTTTGAGATTGCTGCAATAAATGCATACAAGAATGCATGTGTCAAGGCAAGTCCTGTTCTCATGGAGCCTATCATGAAGTTGGAAGTGGTAACACCAGAAGAGAACATGGGTGATGTTATTGGAGATTTGAACAAGCGCCGTGGACAAGTAGAAGGCATGGATGAGGCTCGTAGTGGTGCTCGTATTATCCGTGCGCAGGTTCCGTTGGCTGAGATGTTTGGCTATGTAACCACTCTACGTACTATTACTTCGGGGCGTGCTACAAGTTCAATGGAGTATGATCATCACGCACCTCTTGCAAGTTCGATAGCAAAAGCTGTTCTTGAAGAGATAAAAGGACGCGTGGATTTAGTATAAGAATATAAAGGGATTAGGCGTCTTGTTAGCGAATGACTCTTAACAGGGCGTACCTCTTTCCCGAAATAATAATAATTAAAATAATAAACATGAGTCAGAAAATTAGAATCAA
>JAJPYV010000195.1 GCA_021204735.1 Prevotella sp. | reverse complement strand
GAACCGTCGACACTCGCATTCTTTCCCACAATAAAATTAGTACAAGCCAATGCGTATGAAACACTTCCCATCAGCGCAATGACTGTCAATAAAAATTTTTTCATATTTAAAATGTTATAAATTCAATAAATATCTTAATCACATTCACAAAGATATGAATATTGTCAGTATTGGACATAAATATCACTTGTTTTTTATCGCATTTATCTCATCACTGTTCGCATCTTGTTGGATTATATATTTAGGTGCCTTTCTAATAATTTCAGGATGAGCCTGCATATATTTAAGTACATTTATTCTATATTGAGTAGAAGGGTGGTCGCTTTCTTCTGATGAAAAATCAATAATTTTTCGTTTTAACATCTCCAACGCTTCAATATATTTATCGCCTCCGACACCTATGTAATCAAGAAAACGAAAAGCAATAATATCAGCTTCGATTTCTTGTTCACGTGAATATTTGTATTTAAATCTTTCTGTATCTTTTTGTGCACTTGCAATATAATTATCTAAACGTTCTTCAAGTCCATCAGATTTAACTCCTCCAATAACAGCTGCAGCCATAGCAGACGTAGCATCTAATCCTGCACTTATACCCGCAATTATTTTGTTTTTTCTATCTTGCTTTGCAATTTTGTATTCAGCTGCTAATACGTGTTGCAAAAGATAATGAGCTGTCTCATGAGCACATATTCCAAGTGTCATTTCGTAAGTGAAATCATCATCAATCAATAAATTTTTATCCAATAACATGTTCCCCTGGTAATCAGCAGATGCATTAATTTCTCCCATATCAATTACATACATATTTAACTTTACGTAATCTCCTAAATCATTTTGTAATTTTTCTAATATATCATCATAATATGATATTTTAGAAATAGTTTGTATATATAGTTCATGTTCTTCATCATTCACATGAACTTTTCCGTATGCTTTCTTTGCCAAATGCGTACCATCATTTAACGCTTTAAAAAGATATGCAAATCTTGGATTTTTTGTTACAACAATATTCCAAAACTCATTAACATTATCTGCTTTTTTTGCTAAAGAATCTATATCATATTCCTGTATCAGTTTCTCATATTCATTTTCTATATTTCTGGAAAAAGAAAAGCATGGAATAAATATAGTAATAACTAGTATAATAATTAATTTCTTCATATAAATTTAAGTATTAATATTCATTACAGAAAACTTTTAATCCTATTAGTTTCAGTATTTGAATTGAGTAATAAACTCCTTTTTGTTATTGCGGTTGTCTATGGCGACAAACCTGAAATTGTGCATTCTGCCAGTCCGCTTAATCGGTGAGTCTTTGAGGTAGCAGACAAGAGCATTCGACTTCTCTTGCGGCTCAAAGAGAACGAACTCGTCGTCAATATAACCGTAATATGAGTTGAGTCCGCTTTTGCCATCACTCGCCACAATACGTAACTTATCAGCACCCCAAAAGCCGAAACCTGAAATCGTTGGCGGCACATCATCATAGGCGATCTCATAACGGGCACCAAGTTCACGGAGCTGTCCCGTAACCCAACCGTCCTTATATCTTCCGCCTGAATACCTGTCAGCACCATAATGACTGACGATATACAACTTTGTGGAATCCTGAACACTTTTTTTCAGTTTCAAACTGATTTTCGCCCAATTGAAAAGAGGATACGACTGACGGTAAAAGCTCCATGCATCTGAAAGACCGTCTTGCTGCACCGTAACCTTCGGTGTCAGTTCCACATCATCGGGCAACAGTCCTGGCGCAACGAGCAAATTCAACCCTGGACGCTGATAACTGTTCATCCTGTCATAACGCAAAACATTCGACACATTAATAACTTTTTTAGGTGGAATCTCCTGTTTTTTGCCTCTTACAGTAAAGGAATAATCACGTGAGTTGCCAAGAGCATCTGTAACCGTGTAAACGAGTTCATAATCACGCTCCTCATCAAACGTAATGACACCTCTATTATCATTATATGCATGCAGAATTGGCAGTTTGTTGCCTGGTTCGATAAACGACTTCATAAACCACACATGTGTGCGGCAATATGCCTCGTAATCGCCCCATGAATTCACCATGCGGGAATATGAATACGGAATGCTGTCAACGTCACTCTCAAAAACCACATCTCCGTCAACGGTTAGTCTTGTATGTCGCACACCGAGAATACCGAAACTGCCGTCCATATAATCGTTAGCCCAGATACCGAAACCTACCTTACCCCATGCTGTGAAATTGTAGGAAAGATTTTGGGAAGTGAATGCATGCGACTGTTTCCGTGAACTGCCGCAGAACACGCCCTCGCCCTCAATAGGGAATGCCTTGAATGCATGTATCATGGGCTCTGTGTAATCCTCCAAATACTGTCCGAGAAATTCCAACGGATCAAGAAAACTCCATGTCCTTGTATCATGAAATTCCAAATGCAAATGCGGTGCCTTACTTGCCCCTGTGTTGCCACTCACAGCAATCAACTGTCCTTGTGCAACGGGAAAGTCTGTCGGCCGCAAACGCATATCCACCAAACCTTTCTTGTTCTTGTACTGCCATTTCTTTACAAAAGCCCTCAACTGCGGAATGAATTTCTTTAAATGGCAATAAACAGTGGTATAACCGCCTGGATGGGTAACGTAAACGGCATTGCCGAAACCATCATAACCGATAGTTATCCTACTGACATAGCCGTCGGCTACGGAAAACACTGGCTTTCCCTCCACCATTCCCGTGCGGATGTCAATGCCGCCATGAAAATGATTCGGGCGCGGCTCACCAAAATTTCCTGCCAATGACAGTGGAAAATTTACAGGTGGAGTGAACGACAGAGCAGCAGCGAGCAGTAATGTTGACAAAAAACCTAACACGATTGCTAAAACTTTGTTCCTGTCAGCAGGCCTTGAAACTCATGTCAAGACCTTTCACCGAATGGGTAAGTGCTCCCACCGAAACATAATCCACGCCACATTCTGCATATTGCCTGATAGTATCTATCGTGATACCACCACTTGACTCTGTCTCATATCTCCCGCCTATCATCTCTACTGCTTTCCTCGTGTCCTCTACGGAGAAATTGTCAAGCATTATCCTATCAACTCCTCCGAAAGAGAGAACCTGTTGCAGTTCTTTGAAGTTTCGCACCTCAATCTCGATTTTCAAGTCTAATGACTTCTCCTTGAGATATGCATGACACCTGCTGATAGCGTTCTCTATACCTCCGGCAAAGTCAACATGATTGTCCTTCAACAAAATCATGTCAAACAGTCCGATACGGTGATTTACTCCACCACCTATTTTCACTGCCTGCTTCTCAAGCATACGCATTCCGGGAGTGGTCTTCCTCGTGTCAAGCACATGAGTGTTGGTGCCTTTCAATCGCTCCACATACTTGTTCGTCATTGTGGCGATACCGCTCATCCTCTGCATGATGTTGAGCATAAGACGCTCTGTCTGCAAAAGGGAACGCACCTTACCGCTCACAATCATTGCGATGTCTCCCTTCTTTACCTTAGTACCGTCCTGCATCAGAACCTGCACTTCCATAGAGGAGTCAAAACGCTGGAAAACCTTCTTTGCGACCTCCACACCAGCGAGTACTCCATCCTCCTTTATAAGAAGATGCGACTTTCCCATGGCATCAGCAGGAATACAGCACAACGTGGTATGGTCGCCATCACCAATATCTTCTGCGAAGGATAAGTCAA
>JAJPYV010000261.1 GCA_021204735.1 Prevotella sp. | reverse complement strand
CAAGACCCATGGCATGACCACTGCACTGCTGACTGGCATCATACACAATCTTCACATTGTCAACGGTGTAAGGGACCAAATTCCCCAATGCTTTATAATATGCCTCTGCCGTGAACTTATATTGGCAGTCCTTCATCTTGAAACGGTAGTCAAACCCTGCTATGAAATGTATTGAACGCTGACTCTTTATCTTATTGTTGAGAGTGGCGTATGTTATTCCATTGACTGTCGTGGTGTCCCGCAATTCCTTGAAGAATGGTGTCTGATAATACAAACCAGTGGCAACACGGAACGTTACATCATTATTGAATGCAGGGATGATGCCTAACGAAACACGAGGACTGACAACACTCTCATGATTGAAATTCCAATGACTGAACCTTACACCGTAGTTGAGGGTGTAAAATGTTCGCTCACTTGGACTATTGAACTTCCACGTGTCCTGGATATATGCTTCAAGACGGTTTGCCCTTAGTGTGTTCTTGGCTTTTAATGAATAAATCAAATATAGGTCTGAACCTGTATGCGGAACACTGTAGCCACTGGAATCTCGCATTTCATATTCCTTACTGTTCTCCTCTACCCTCTCGATTTTATATGTAACTCCTGCCTGAATGTCATGCTTGCGCACCTTGTGCTCTGCAGATAGTTTTATGCTTTTCACATTAGCCTTGAGATAGTTTCGGGCATGCTCCATGTATGTTCCCACACCGAGATTCTCACTCGTCTCAGTCTGCGTCAACCAATATTGACCTTGTATGTCGTATGTTTCTTGCTCATTGGTATGGAATGCAGATGCGTTCAATGTTACTTTTGTATGGTCTCCGAATTTTCTCGACACACTCAACGAACCGAAATATGTGCGGAACACATCCTTCTCCTGACCGTCAAAATATACCTTGAACGACTTCACACTCTCCAATGTTCCGAATTTCGTCTCTCTGTCTTCCGGATAGAAATTATAATGGTTATCTGAAATGTCACCGATAAACTCGATTGACCATCTCTTGTTTGGCTCGTATGTCAGATATGTCTGATAATCAAGGAAATTCGGATCATATTCGCCATTGGTATCAAATGTTCCCAACAGATATTTGTTTGTCTTATACCTAATACCGTTGCTCCATGAAAAAGTCTTCGTACTGAACCCTACGAACGCATTTGCACCCAAAAGACTGCCATCTGCCTCTGCCTCGAATTTCTTTGGCTTCTTGTATGTTATACTCAATGCGGATGACATCTTGTCGCCGTATAAAGCCTCAAAACCTCCAGTCGAGAATGCGACACCCTCAACCATATTCGGGTTAATTATCGACAAGCCCTCCTGCTGACCGCTCCTGACAAGAAATGGACGGTAGATCTCAACGTTATTGATATATACGCTGTTCTCATCAAAACTACCGCCACGGACATTATACTGCGACGACAACTCACTGTGCGTTGATACTCCCGCCTGCGACTGTATCATCTCCTCAACAGCATTTCCAGTAACACTTGGCGCATTCTTTATATCGTTGATATCCAACTGCTCGGTACTTCCCATCTGCCGCTTTTGCTCCGTTACTGTTACTTCACTAAGTTCGTTATCCTCGTAAAGTTGTATCTGCAATGTCTGCTTGCCACGTGGATTTCTCAACACTCGTGTCTTTGTCTTGTAACCTACCATTGAGAACCGGACAACAACACTGTCTGATGAATGTAATTGTAAGGAATATTCGCCTTTGAGGTTGGTCATGGTCATCTTTCCCTGCTGTACAACGGCTACAGTGGCAAGTTCTATTGGCTTCCCATCATTATCGATAACTCGTCCCGACAATGTGAAACTCTGCGCACTTACTCCCATTGCCTGCAATAACAGCAGTAGTATGATTATGCAAAAGTAACTTCTTTTCATCTCGTTTAATAACGAAAGATTTACTTAATTATTGCATTTCGCATTTACAAATAGAAATCACGAGTAAGCTCATCAAACCATTCCGTTCTTGTCATGTCTTTATTATGCAAACACTCAATCCGTTCTTTTAATTGCTTAACTGGATATTTCTTATATGACAAAAGATACCGCCCAACAGGTTTGTATTCTACTGTCTTGATAGCGCATACTCGTGCTGGAAACAACCCTGCTGATATCGCTTCTTTATCAAATTCTGTTCGGCTCATGGCTGGTATAATTGCGGAAAATTCACCATCATCTGTCAACAGTGCTGACACTCCTTTAAACAGGTCGTGATAGGTCAATGTTTCTGTGTGACGAGCTATCGCTTTTCTATTATCAGGATTATTTAATGAACAGTTGTAAAACGGTGGATTACAAACTATTGCATCATACTTTCCAATTCTGAAATTTTGCAATGAAATCTCAAAAATACTAATCCTTTCACTGAATATCGAGTTGCGGAAATTCTCTTGTGCCTGCAAAACTGATTCATGGTCTATGTCTATCGCCGTTACCTTCGCATTCTCAAATCGTTGTGCCATGAACAGTGCTATCAGTCCTGAACCTGTTCCAATGTCAAGGATATTTTTCCCTCCATTAGCCCATGCTCCAAGTATAATACCGTCGGTGCCTACTTTCATTGCGCATTTATCATGCAATACAGTGAATTTTTTGAATGCAAAACTGCTCATGTGTATTTTTCGTTGATAAATTATAATACAAAGTTACACAAAAATGACTTTTTGTGCTTGGTTTATCTCCAAAAATACGTACCTTTGGGAAATTTTATTACCAACTATAAAATTCAGAGTTATGTCAAACGACAAGAAGAAATCTTTATGGCAAGCTGCTATCGCCTTGTTTTTTGCCCTTGGTATAGCATTTTTCCGCTTTGTACTTTTAGGAGGAATTTGGACAGTTTCATATATCCTTGTGATAATCCTTCTTATAGTTTCTGTTTATATGTATAATCGCTGCAATAAAACTAAGAAATAACAAAGGGAATATTCTAAGCGGCTTATTCCACTTATGAAATCAGCTATCACAACAGTATATTTAATTAACATCCGTTATAAAGAAAATTATTTTAGACAGACAATAGATTATAAATTAAATTGAGTAAATTTGCAACTCATTTTGAAAACTGATTATGAGAAAAGATGTAAATAACGCATTTTCAATGATTGCGGACTATGAAGGTGACATTACAAAGCTCTTTGAGGGGGATTTCGCTGGAGAACTCCCCATTTTAGCAACTCGTAACCTTGTGTTGTTCCCCGGGGTCGTTTCGCCAATCCTTATTGGGAGAGACTCAAGTCTGAATCTTGTCAATGAACTGAAAGACAAACAAGACGCAATTTTCGCCATTATATGCCAAAAGGATTCTAATCAGGATAATCCTGGAAAGAATGACTTATATGAATACGGCGTTTACGCCAAGATTATACGCATTCTTGAAATGCCTGGAAATGGTAATCTCACGGTTATCGTGCAAGGCATGAGACGTTGTCATCTCAAAGAGATAACAGCAGTAAAACCATTTTACATGGGTGTTGTTGAGGATATTCCTGAAGCTGCCAATCAAAATGTTGACGCTGAATTTACGGCTGCTGTGGAGGACTTGAAAAACAATTCCATCGAATATGTAAAGAAAAACGATGAAATTCCTGATGAGGCACAGTTTGCTCTCCGCAACATCAGCAATCCTATTATATTGCTGAACTTTATTTGCACGAGCTTTCCTTTCGATATTGAGGAGAAAATAAAACTTCTTGGTGAAAACTCTCGCAAGGATAGGGTTTTCAAGATGTTGAGAATACTGCATAGGGAGACGCAACTACTTGAAATTAAGCATGATATCAGAACTAAAACAAGAGAGGATATCGATGAGCAGCAGCGTGAGTATTTCCTGCAACAGCAGATTAAGAATATCAAGGAGGAACTTGGCAACGGCGAAAGTAGCCCTGAAAAGAAAGAGCTTAAGGAAAAAGCTGCCGAAAAACAGTGGCCCGAGGAGATTGCTAAGACGTTCGAAAAGGAACTCGACAAACTTGATATGCTCAACCCTCAAAGTCCTGAGTTCAGCGTGCAGTTCACGTATCTCCAAACTATGGTCAATCTACCTTGGGAAAGCTATACAGAGGATGACTTGAACTTGAAACGGGCCGAGAAAATCCTTGACAAGGACCATTATGGGATGAAAAAGGTTAAGGAACGCATACTTGAATATATGGCTGTTTTGAGCCTTAGAAATGACCTGAAATCGCCTATCATCTGCCTTTATGGTCCTCCCGGTGTGGGCAAGACAAGCCTTGGTAAGAGTATTGCTGAGGCGATGAAAAGAAAATATACTCGTATCTCTCTTGGCGGTCTCCATGATGAGGCGGAAATCAGGGGGCATCGCAGAACTTATATAGGTGCTATGCCCGGACGTATCATAAAGAGCATCCAAAGGGCTGGTTCTTCTAACCCTGTGTTTATCCTTGATGAGATAGACAAGGTTACGCAATCTACATTCAATGGTGACCCAGCGTCTGCTTTGCTTGAGGTTCTCGACCCAGAACAAAATCATGCCTTCCACGACAATTATTTGGATGTTGACTATGATTTGTCGAAGGTCTTATTCATCGCTACTGCCAATGATCTTAACACCATTCCTCGTGCTTTGCTCGACCGCATGGAAATAATAGAGGTGAGTGGTTATATCACTGAGGAAAAGGTTGAAATTGCTAAAAGGCATCTGATTCCAAAAGAGAAGCAGAATTGTGGATTGGACAGCGAGAAAAAACTTACATTCAACAAGGCGGCAATTGAGAAAATTATTGAGCAATATACTCGTGAAAGTGGTGTAAGGCAATTGGAAAAGCAGATTAACAAGACGTTCCGTAAATTGGCTTACGCAAAGGCTAAGGATGGGGAGTTGCCTTACAACAAGATTACTCCACAAGAAATCTATTCTCTTCTGGGTAAGCCGCCTTTCTATCGTGATGTATATCAGGGTAATGACTATGCCGGCGTGGTCACAGGACTTGCTTGGACAAGTGTCGGCGGTGAGATATTATTTATCGAGACAAGTTTGAGCAAGGGTAAAGGCTCAAAACTCACTCTTACAGGTAATCTCGGCGATGTTATGAAAGAGTCGGCTGTCCTTGCATTGGAATATGTGAAGGCTCATGCTGATGTTCTCGGTATCGACTATCGCATTTTCGAACATTGGAATATTCACATTCATGTTCCTGAGGGCGCAACTCCAAAAGATGGACCTTCGGCTGGTATCACTATTGCTACATCTATTGCCTCTGCTCTCACCCAACGGAAAGTCCGCAAAAACACTGCCATGACAGGGGAGATAACTCTACGCGGAAAAGTGCTGCCTGTTGGTGGTATCAAGGAAAAGATTCTTGCTGCTAAACGTGCGGGTATAACGGAAATCGTGATGTGCAAGGAAAATAAGAAGGATATTGACGAGATTTCTGAGGAGTACCTCAAAGGTGTAAACTTCCATTATGTTGAAAATGTCCAGGAGGTTTGGGATTTCGCCCTGACTGACGTAAAAGTCAACAACCCCGTTACTTTCGACATAGAGGAAGACAACAAGAAGCAAGAAGAGTAACAAGTAAATGCTCAAGCAAAATTGAACTTTTAACTTTTAACTTTTAACTTTTAACTTGCATAGCACTTGACTTTTGAACTTCAACATTCAGATTGTGGTTCTGACGCTCGTACAGGACTGATTACAACGGCTCATGGGGTGATCAAAACTCCAATTTTCATGCCTGTCGGTACGTGTGGCAGTGTAAAGGCTGTTCATTTCAGTGAGTTAAGGGACATGATAAAGGCTCAAATCATCTTGGGTAATACATATCATCTTTACCTTCGTCCAGGATTGGATATTTTGAAAGAGGCTGGCGGTTTGCACAAGTTTAATACTTGGGATAAACCTATTCTCACCGATAGCGGTGGCTTTCAGGTGTTTTCTCTAACGGGTATTCGCAAATTGAAAGAGGAAGGATGTGAGTTCCGCTCGCATATTGATGGCTCCAAGCATTTCTTCACGCCTGAGAACGTGATGGATACTGAAAGGGCTATCGGTGCTGATATAATGATGGCTTTAGATGAGTGTCCTCCTGGTAAAAGTGATTACGAATATGCCAAGAACAGTTTGATGCTTACTCAACGCTGGCTCGACAGGTGCATAAAACGTTTCAATGAAACAGAACCGTTATATGGATATTCTCAGTCATTGTTCCCTATTGTCCAGGGGTGTACTTATAAAGACTTGCGAAGCGAGGCTGCTAAGTTTGTCGCTGACAAAAATGCTGACGGTAACGCTATAGGAGGACTTGCTGTGGGTGAGCCTACGGAGGTGATGTATGAAATGATTGAAGTTGTAAATGCTATCTTGCCAAAGGACAAGCCACGCTATCTGATGGGGGTCGGTACGCCACAAAACATACTTGAAGGCATTGAACGTGGCGTGGATATGTTCGACTGCGTAATGCCGACACGCAACGGTAGGAATGCCATGCTGTTCACATACTACGGCACATTGAACATGCGTAACAAGAAATGGGAGAATGACTTCTCTCCTATTGATCCTGATGGCTGCGAACTTGATAGAATTCATTCAAAGGCTTACCTGCATCATCTGTTCAAATCGCAGGAGATTTTGGCTTTGCAGATTGGAAGTATCCATAATTTGGCTTTTTACTTGCGTCTTGTAACGGATGCTCGCCAGCATATCGAGAATGGTGATTTCGTGAAATGGAAGGCATCTGTAATAGAACAGTTGGGAAAACGCATTTAAGTAATTAATGACATGAAAAGAAGTAAGATCAGGAAATACAGAAAACTTCTGAAACTCTCACGATGGCTGAGAGCGCGCTTCAACTGGCTTTTCGTGTCTTTTGCATGGCTAAAACGTAAGTTGAGTTGGCTGAAAATACTCAACCCGTTTCGGTATCTGAAGATTTTGGACTGGTATATCATACGTAAATTCATCGGTACGTATTTTTATTCTATCATCCTCATCATCTCGATTTCTATTGTCTTTGATGTCAACGAGAATCTTGCTAAGTTCGCCCAGTATCATGCGCCGCTAAAAGCGATAGTGTTTGACTATTATCTGAACTTCATACCTTATTTTGCCAACTTGTTCAGTCCGCTGTTCGTGTTCATTGCCGTGATTTTCTTCACGTCAAAACTTGCCGGCAACTCTGAGATAATTTGTATGTTGGCTGCTGGCATTAGTTTCAAGCGTCTTATGCGCCCTTACATGATTTCAGCAGCTATTATTTCAATCCTGACTTTCTGTCTGGGGGCATACGTCATACCAAAAGGCACGATAATAAGACAGAATTTCGAGACGATGTACAAAAACAAAAAAACGAATACTTCGGCAGAAAACGTGCAGTTGCAGGTTGGTCAGGGCGTAATTGCTTATATGCAACTTTACGACGATAATCTTAAAAAGGGATATGGCTTTTGCCTTGACAAATTTGAGAACAAGAAATTGGTGAGTCACCTGACTGCTGCGGAAGTGCAATATGACACCATAGCGGATTCAAAATATCATTGGAAAGTGCGTAACTGGCGCATCCGTGAACTCAAAGGTCTGCGTGAGACTATCACAAGTGGTATGTCTTCCCGTGATACGTTGATTATGATGGAACCTACCGACCTCGTGTTCTCTAAGGGTCAACAGGAGACATTCACAAGTCCGCAACTACGGGAATACATCAGCAAACAGATTGACCGTGGTTCAGGTAATGTGGTTCAATATAAGGTTGAATTTCATAAGCGTATCGCTATGTCGTTTGCTTCATTCATCCTCACTACTATCGGTCTTGCTCTGTCATCTCGCAAACGAAAAGGCGGAATGGGCTTGTATCTCGGTATCGGACTTGCGTTGAGTTTTGCATATATCATGTTGCAAACTGTTTCTGCCACATTCGCAATCAATGCTAATATGCCTCCTATATTGGCTGCTTGGATACCTAATATTATTTTCTCTGTAGTGGCATACTTCTGCTACCGCAAAGCTCCTAATTAATATGGATTTTTTTGATTTAGATTTAAGTGATAACGCTCTCGATGCCATAGAGGATATGGGTTGGAACGAGTGTACTCCTATACAGGAAAAGTGCATTCCTGAAATATTGAACGGCAAGGATGTTCTTGGTATAGCTCAGACTGGTACCGGCAAGACTGCTGCTTATCTGTTGCCGATTCTTAGCAGGTTGGATGAGGAGAGTTTCCCCGATGATTCAATAAATTGTGTTATAATGAGTCCAACGAGGGAACTTGCACAACAGATTGACCAGGCTATGCAGGGATTCTCTTATTATATGCCAACCGTGAACAGTGTGGCTGTTTATGGCGGTAACGATGGCTCTCGTTATGACCAGGAGAGCAAGGGTATGAAGATGGGAGCTGACGTGATTATCGCTACTCCTGGTCGACTGATTAGTCACATAACAATGGGGAATGTTGATTTCAGTCGTGTATCGTTCTTCGTTCTCGATGAGGCTGACCGTATGCTCGACATGGGCTTCTATGATGATATTCTTACTATCACCAAATTGTTGCCTAAGACTTGCCAGACTGTTATGTTCTCTGCTACAATGCCTGATAAGATAGAGGAACTTGCTAAAACAATCCTCAAAGAGCCAATAATAGTAAAACTTTCAATCAACAAACCTGCTGACAAAATCAAGCAGTTGGCATACGTTTGTCATGAGAACCAAAAAACGGGTATATTGAAGGATATCTTCAAGAAATACGGTCAAAAACGTGTCCTCTTGTTTTCTTGTTCCAAAATTAAGGTAAAGGATATAACCCGATCCCTACTGTCAAGGAAAATAAACTGCGGTGAGATGCACTCTGATTTACAGCAAAGTCAGCGTGATGAGATTATGTACAAGTTTAAGAGCGGACAGGTGGATGTGCTTATTGCAACAGACATTGTGGCACGTGGCATTGATATTGACGATATTTCCATGGTTATCAATTATGATGTTCCTCACGACTGCGAGGACTATATTCACCGCATTGGAAGGACTGCACGGGCAGACAATGATGGAATTGCGATTACTCTCATTCGGGGCAAGGAAATTGAAGATTTCATGCGCATCGAGAAGTTCCTTGGTTATGAAGTTGAAAAAGTACCTCTGCCAGACGGCCTCGGCACACCTCCAGAATACATACCAATGCCCAAGCCAAAGAAAGGTTTCCGTGGAAAAGGAAAAAGGCATGGTAAGAGTAAAGGCAATAGCAAAGGGAACAACAAAGAAGTCCAACATACGAAACATAAATCTCCACATTCGCAAATTGCCAATAAGGGTGGAAACGGCAACAAAAATGTCATAAATGGAGACAAACATAATCGCAAGTGAGAACGCAAGTAAATACCAAGAGGATATGCATATCGCCACAATGAATTTTTAACTTTTAATTTTTAATTTGCATAGCACTGTGAAGCATTTTATTTTCGATCTCGACGGTACATTATTGAACACGCTTACTGACCTATCCGCAAGCGTGAACCACGCACTGCGTGCCTTCAACATGCCTGAACATACTGAGGAAGATGTCAAACAAATGGTTGGAAACGGCATTAAAAAACTAATTGAACTTGCCATTCCTAACGGTCTTGATAATCCTCTCTTTGATGATGTGCATAAGGCGTTCATGGCGCATTATCTGATACATAGTTTGGATGCCACAAAACCTTACGATGGCATTATGGAGATGTTGAGCGCATTGAAAAACAAGGGTAAAAAAATGGCGATTGTCAGTAACAAGCGCCATGAAGCCACTGAACGGCTGTGCCGTCATTTTTTCAACGATTATATCAGTGTGGCAATAGGTGAAAGTGACCGAATTAAAAGAAAACCTGCACCTGATACCGTTATTGAGGCAATGACCCGTCTTGGTGCTGACAAGGAAAGTACGGTTTATATTGGTGACAGTGATGTCGACATAGTAACTGCTAAAAACAGTGGCATCCCTTGTATCAGTGTACTATGGGGTTTCAGAGATAAAAACTTCCTCCTCAGTCACGGAGCAACAACCCTAATCTCATCCCCAAAAGAGCTCCTTGATTTCTAAATACATCGCAGGCATAAAAGCCTTCAAACAAAATTGCATTTTTAATTACGCCTTTGGCGTGATGTTACTTTCGCTCAACATAGCTCAAATTTCGTTTGGCTCTGTGTTCGCTTAATCGAAACATTCTTAATTTTCTTCGCACTACTGCAAAGTATGATTGTCGATATAATTTTGCACTTTCTCCTTGTAGCTTTCTGATACTGGGATAAATACATTGTCAACAACGATACGCCCACGGTCAATCATCTCTATTTTTGCCATATTGACTATGAATGAGCGATGTACCCTCAAAAACTGCGGCTGTGGCAGGAAATCCTCCAACTTCTTCATGTTCATCAAAGACATTATTGGTTTCCTTCCTCCTGATACATAAACCTTAATGTAATCCTTCAGTCCTTCAATATATAGAATTTCATCAAACTTTATCTTAATCAGTTTGTACTCGCTCTTCACGTAAATGAACTTATCTTTCGAGAGTAGTTGCTGCTTGTCAACTACCTTGAACCATTCCACAGCCTTATTGACAGCAAAGAGAAATTTATCATAACTTATCGGCTTGAGAAGATAGTCGATAGCATTAACTTTATAACCTTCTATGGCATAGCGGTCAAATGCTGTTGTAAATACTATTTTTGTCCTCTCTGGTAAAAGATTCGCAAATTCAAGTCCGCTAAGTTCCGGCATCTGAATGTCAAGGAACAATAAGTCAACAGTTTCTTCTCTAATGACTTTCATCGCAGTTACAGCACTCTCAAAAGTACCGATAAGATTCAATTCCGGCGTTTTCCGAGCATAACTTGCCAACAATTCGGCAGCTAATGGCTCATCATCGACTATTGCACAGTTGAGTATCATATAATATTATTTTAGATATATACACATTGTTTTCATCAACACCCCTACTCCACTCGTATTTGTCCTTATATGACGCATCCAAGCGTTTTGCCACTTGCTCAAGACCAATACCATGACCACTTTGATCTGAATTGTTTTTCGGAAAGTTGCTGTTTTTAATCACACACACTACCTTCTCCCCGTCAGAACTAATATCAATGGATATGAAACACGGTTGGGAGTTGCTTACGCCATGCTTAAATGCATTCTCCACGAGTGATATGAATATGAATGGTGCGATATAAACTTCTTTTTGAGTAGGCAATGAAAAATTGACATCAACCTTCACATTCTTACTTACCCTAATACGCATTAAATCAACATAATTGCTTAAAAATTCGGTCTCTTCTTGCAAACTGATTGCCTTTTTGTTTTCATAAAGCATCTGTCGCAATAGTGCGCTAAGTGAAAGAACTGCCTTCTGTGCCTTCTCCTGGTTGAAGGATATGAGCGCATATATGTTGTTAAGGGTATTCAAAAGAAAATGAGGGTTAATCTGGTTACGCAAATTCTTTAATTCTGCTTCGGTCTTCTGCATCTCCATTTCCTTTCTTCCATTCTCTGCCATTTGCCACCTTTGCGCAAGGCGCAGCAACACGGCTACTATGGCGGAGAGAAATAGAGGAAATACATGCCTGCCTATAATATTGGACACTCTCGATATTTTCGAGAAAATACCATCAACATGATGAATGTGAGGAGGACGCATCGGATCCAACATTTCTTCCCGTAAGAACATCACATCCATCAACTCTTGCATTATTATGGTGAAAATAATTACTGTGATTATATTGACACAGATAAAGATATTATATCTGTTATTGACGAAATATCGTGGCACGAGCCACAGATAATTCATGTAAAATATAATACACATGAGCAGTGGAAAGCATAGGTGCAGCAGATATGTCACTGCGTCCTGATTGGAATGTTGAGGCAATGCCATTATAGGCGCAAATGCCACCAACATCCAGCACACCACATGAAACAATATCTGATATATTCTTCTCTTACTACTCATAATTTTCTAAGCATGTTAATATCATTCGTATCTTATTGCCTCAATTGGGTCAAGTTGTGCTGCTTTCTTTGCTGGATACCAACCGAAGAATACTCCTGTTGCCGTACATACAAAGAAACTGAGTAGTACACTCCAAGGCTGTATCAACACTGGCCATTTGGCAAATATATTCACTGCGTATGTGGCACCAAACCCGAGAAATACTCCAATTATACCACCTGTAACACTAAGCAAAATCGACTCGATAAGGAATTGACTGAGGATGTCTATTCCTCTTGCACCTACACTCATACGCAAACCTATCTCACGTGTTCGTTCTGTAACGCTGACATACATGATGTTCATAATTCCGATACCACCGACAACCAAAGAAATTCCTGCAATACATGCCAAAAGGATGGTCATAAGGTCGGTAGTGGAATTGAGCATCGTGGCAAGTTCCTCCTGTGAACGTATGTTGAAATCATCCTCATCACCGTCATCCTCATCTGTCGCATCCTTGAGCTTGTGTTGGCTACGCAATATCTCAGTAATCTCGTCAACAGCGGTATCTGTAAGGTCTTCTGTCAGTGCGGAGCATGAGATACTCTGCACGTATGTTATGGCGAGGATACGCTTCATCACGGCTGAATAAGGTGCCAATACGATGTCATCCTGGTCCTGTCCCATTGAGTTGTATCCCTTGCTCTTCAACACTCCTGTGATACGAAACGGTATCGTGTTGAACCTTATCACCTTGCCAACAGGGTCTGAGCCGTCAGGAAATAGGTTGTCAACTACCGTCTTTCCTACGATACACACCTTTGCACTCGCCTTGATATCCTCTTCATTGAACATCTCGCCGTCCTCAACCTCCAACATTCGGATTTTTAAGTAATCCTCGTTAACACCATAGATAGTTGACGGGGTATTGTTGTTACCGTAGATAAACTGTCCTGAACTGTTTACAACAGGACTGATTGCAGTAATATATTTACATTGGTCTTTCAGTGCTTCGTAATCAACAAGTTTCAGCGTTTCCATAGATGACGCATCCTGACGGACACCACCACGCATATCCTGACCTGGCATTATCATTATCATGTTGGAACCCATCTCGGAAATCTGCTGCCTTATGCTCTGCTTACTCCCCTGACCGATTGCCAACATCGTAATAACTGATGCCACACCAATTATTATACCAAGCATCGTGAGGAACGAACGCAACTTGTTGGCTGCTATCGCTCGCACTGCTATTTTAAAAAGATTTACTATACTCATTGTGCTTCGCTTCGCTCCGCAAATTAAAAGTTAATAGTTAAAAGTTATGTAGGGTCCCAATTTATTGAGGACAGTTAAAAGTTACACCACAGCGTGAAATTTCTCACGTTCAGCAGACTTTAAGCAGACTTAATCATATCTTTCATTACCATTAAATTGGCATTCTTAATTCTTAATTCTTAATTCTTAATTCTTAATTCTTAATTCTCATCACTCGTCTTCTGCTGGCGGCAGCTCTGAAAGTGCCTTCTCTGCCGAAAGAATATTATTGTTGTAGGTATCATCCCTGATTGAACCGTCACGCAACACGATGTTACGGCTGGAATACAGAGCAATATCAGGATTGTGTGTAACGAAAATTATTGTCCTGCCTTCGGCATGTAGTCTTTGGAAAAGTACGAGTATCTCAAATGATGTACGGGTATCAAGGTTTCCCGTTGCCTCATCCGCAAGTACTACAGCTGGATTGTTGACCAATGCCCTGGCAATAGCCACACGCTGCATCTGACCACCGGACATCTGGTTGGACTTATGGTAGAGCCTATCGCCCAAACCCACTGCCTTCAAAGCAGTTATGGCTCGCTCACGGCGTTCCTTTGCACCGACACTTGAATTGTACATCAATGGCAGTTCCACGTTCTCCACACTGGTCGTTTTGGCAAGAAGATTGTAATTCTGGAACACGAAACCGATTTTGCGGTTGCGCAGGATAGCCCTGTCCGACTTTTTCATCTTGCGCACGGAATAACCGTCAAGATAATACTCACCACTCGTTGGTGTGTCAAGACAACCCAACTGGTTCAGCAAAGTGGACTTACCAGAGCCTGATTTTCCCATTATGGTAACGAACTCGCCTTCATGTATCTTGAACGATACACCACGTAAGGCATGGACAGTCTCGTCACCGACGATGAAATCACGGCGCACATTATCCAACTCTATGACGACCTTGCCCTTATTGTCTTTCTGCTCTGCCATGTTATGATTTCTTGTTTTTCTTGTTCTGTCCCGGCCCCTTTGGTGCAAACGGACTGGACTCCTGCTGTGAACTGTCATCCTGGGAAGCATCCGATGATGACGAATCCTCATCCACCTTTATTTCCGTAACGACTTTAGTACCTTTTGAGATACCATTCAGTATCTCGGTATTTATACCGTCAGAGATACCTACTGTTACAGCGTGTGCCTCAAATACGTTGTCGCTGAATGTCCAAACCTTCTTCGAACCATTGCAGTCCTTTATCTTGGCTTTCTTGATAAGCTCCTGCGTAGGTGTAAAACGCAATGCCTTGTTCGGTACACTTAGCACATTCTGCTCCTCATGGGTGTATATCGTTACGTTTGCCGTAAGTCCTGGCTTCAATTTCAAGTCTTGGTTCGGCGCACTGATTACAACCTCGTATGTAACGACATTGTTGGTTGTCGTTGCCTCCTGCCTTACTTGCGTAACCGTACCGTTGAACTTATCATCTGGGAATGCATCAACTGTGAACATTACCCTATTGCCGTCCTTAACTTCACCTATATCAGCCTCATCAACATCTGCGATTACCTGCATATCGGTCAAATCCTGTGCGATGGTGAACAAGGTAGGCGTCTCGAAACTTGCGGCAACGGTCTGACCTTCCTCAACTTCCTTCGACAATACCACTCCGTCAATCGGGGATGTGATTATGGCGTAACCGAGGTTTGTCTGTGCTTTCTGCACGCTCTCTTCCTGCTGCTTCACAGCATCCTGAGCCTGACTGTATGATAGCTGTGCCAACTCAAAGTCATCCGCACTGACAAGTCCCTTTTCATACAATGTCTTGTAACGCTTGTAATTTGCCGTCTGGTACTTTAACTGACTTGTTGCGTCGTTAAGACTCGCCTTAGCAATGTTCAACTCACTGATAAGGTTTGTCTTGTCAAGCTCAGCTATAAGTTGCCCTTTCTTCACAATGCTGTTGTAGTCAACATACAACTTAGCCACCGTACCTGATACCTGAGTACCGACATCTACTGATGTTACTGGCTCTATCGTGCCTGTTGCCGTTACACTGTTGGAAATGGTTGTCTCCGTAACCTCTGCCGTATCGTAGGATATTTCCATGTCCTTCTTGCCACAGAAAATCAGGCACAATACGACAACAATGACAACAACAACTACCACACTGGTAGTAATCTTCTTCTTGTTTTTCATATCTGTATTTATATTATATTCATTTCTTCTCCTTTGTAGAACTCAAGCAACTGCATGTAAAGGATTGTCATGTACTTGCTTTCCAAACGGCTCTGCTGGGCGTTGAGTAATGCGGATTTACCTGTTGTCAGTTCCACGATGTTCTTCAACCCCAAACGGAACTGTTCACAAAGCAACTCATAACTGTCAGATGCACTCATAACGCTGACTTGTGCTGACTTAAATCTTTCCTGGTTTGTAGTAGCATTAATCCAAAAGCCTTCGATCGTAAGCGCAAGACTGCTTTGTGCGTCGGCAGCATTGAGTTTCGCCTGCTCTAATTCAATTTTTGCCTTGTTGACAGATGTCTTTGTGGAACGGTTATCAAAAATAGGTATGCTCAACGTTGCTCCTAATGACCCACTAAGGTTTTTCTTCATCTGACTGCTCCAACTATATCCCATACCTGTCATGGTATTGGTGCCAACACCACCAGTAAGACCGATTGTAGGACCGTAGCCAGATTTTGCTATACTCAAATCAAGACTACTGCTCTCGATGTTCAGCATAGCGTTTTTAATCTCAGGACGGTTGTCCAAAGCAGGTTCTATTACGCTCTCCACAGATGGTATTGCCGACAATGCCTGTTCATCTGATGCTGCCGGCAATGCTATATCGAAATCATAGTTGTAATCAAGTCTAAGCAGATATTTCATCTGCAACTTATAATCCTCAAGCGTTCCCTTGATGTTTACAAGATTATATTCATCCGAAGCCAACTGTGCCTGCAATTCTGAAAGGTCTGCCTTTGATATTGATCCCACATTATACATCTCCTCACCACGTGAGGTGTTCTGCTTGCTTATCTCAAGTATTTCCTCGTCAACCTTAACAGCCTCACTGACATAGAGTATCTGCACGTAAAGCTGAACTATCTGCTCCTGAATGCTGTTTGCCTGTTCGTCAACATCCAACTCTGCCTCTTGGTTAGCCAACTTCTGCAACTTCACATTATTCCTGATTTTGTTGCCATCCCAAACAGTCCAGTTGGCATTGAGTCCGTAGTCACCTGAATAACTAACCTTGTCAGAACCTTCCTTACTGTCTTGAAATGGATTGTAACCAACTTGATGAGTGGTTGAAAACGACAATGATGGGAACAACTGTCCGCTTGCTGCATTTACATCTTCTTTAGCAGAGAGAACCGACAATTTACCAGTCTTTATAGTGATGTTGTTCTCCATGGCATAGTCAATGCAATCTTTCAAAGTCCATTGCTTCGATTCGTTATCACCCCACGCTGCATTAACAGCCAAAAGCATGATTGCAACGATAAAAATCTTACTTATCTTCATATTTATAAATATAATCTATGCAAATGTAAGAATAATTATACGTACAATAAAATAAAATGGATAATTATCACTACTTTATAGAGACAATTATCCATTTTATCGACCTGAATATTATATGTTAATATTTCATAATTTATTTAACGTGGTTTGTAAAAACATCTTGAAAATGTTGCTGATTTTTACTGCGCATCAAACTCATGCAGTCTTGCAATATATTTGCCGAGAATGTCAAACTCAATATTTACGCAAGAGCCGACCTTGATGTCACGGAAATTGGTGTTCTCAAAAGTATATGGGATAATTGCAACCTGGAAGGTGTCTGCTGTAGGATTGCAGACTGTCAGTGATACACCGTTCACCGATACACTTCCCTTGTCAACAGTGAAATAGCCTCGACGTGCCATTTCCTTATCAAACTTATACTTGAACGTGAAATATGTGCTGCCGTCAACTTTCCTTACTTCGATACACTCTGCCGTCATGTCAACATGACCCTGCACGATATGACCATCCAATCTGCCATTCATTATCATTGAACGTTCCACATTGACCTTATCCCCTACTTTCAGTAAACCAAGGTTTGATCGGTCGAGTGTTTCCTGCACGGCGGTAACGGTATAGCAACCGTCTTTAATACTCACAACCGTCAGGCACACTCCATTGTGTGACACACTCTGGTCAATTTTCAACTCATCAACGAAAGGACATTTCAACGTGAGGTTAACGTTCCCGCCGTCCTTCTCTATCGCTACAACTTCTGCCGCAGTCTCTACAATTCCGGAAAACATATTCTTATTTATTAATGTGTGATTAAAAATACGGGCAAGACCTAAATCCTGCCCTTATAATAAAGACCGTACCAGT
>JAJPYV010000299.1 GCA_021204735.1 Prevotella sp. | reverse complement strand
GCCATAAGTCAATTATACTATATCTAAATCTTTCAAAATTTCCTGTGCTTGTTTGTCTCCTTGCTTGGCGGCTTTCTTTAACCATTTCACAGCCTTATTATCGTTTTGAGACACGCCGTCGCCATAAAGGTAATTTATCCCTAAATTAAATTGGGCTTCTAAAACTCCTTGTTCGGCAGCCTTACGAAACCACCTGCTTGCGGCCTTTTGGTCTTTGACCACGCCTTTACCTTCTTGATAACTGATACCTAAATTGTATTGAGCATCTTTATGTCCTTGTTCAGCTGCTTTCCGAAACCATTTTGTGGCCTCCGCATATAATTTTCTCACACCCTCACCATTAAGATAACACAATCCCAATGAATATTGAGCATCGGCATATCCCTGTTCTGCGGAATTTCGGAACCATTTCACGGCTTCCTTATAATCTTGCGCTACGCCATCGCCATAATAATAACTTTGTCCCATGGTGTATTGTGCATTCACATATCCTTGTTCGGCAGCCTTACGAAACCACTTGACAGCCTCTTGAAGATTATGTGGGGAGCCGATACCTTCATAATAACATGTCGCCAGATTGTATTGAGCTTCGCCATGTCCTTGTTCAGCTGCTTTTCGCCACCACTTTACAGCTTCCTCATAGTTCTGGTGTACACCCTCACCGTTATAATATAAATATGCTAAGTTGTATTGTGCTTCGTCATTTCCCTGTTCAGCTGCTTTTCGCCACCATTTAGCTGCATCCGCACAATCTTGTGTTACGCCTTCGCCATAATAATAAGCATGACCTAAGTTGTATTGCGCAGACACATTACCATGCTTAGCCACAACTGCCCACAATCTTACAGCCTCAGCACGGTTTTGAGGCACACCTTTACCTTGGAAATAACATAACGCCAGATTGTTATATGCCGTTAAATTACCCTTCTCTACTTCTTTTTTTAGTAAAGCGAAACCTTCTTCGATACTTATAAAAACCATGATTTAAAAATATGACTATATGAGAATTGAAATACAATACAAAGATAATATTTATGTGTGAAAGTACCCAATTATCTTAGGCTTTTCCGTAATTTTTACTATAATTTTAAATGGGTTGTGTCGTAAAATACTTTGAAAACATCTATTGCACTTTTTCAATAAATTTTGTAACTTTGCAATGTTAACTTGTTTCTCGCAAGAAAATAAAATAATTGCAGATGGAAGTTGAATGAACACATAATAAACAACATAGAAGTAAAGATATGGCAGAGAACAATAAAACAAATGCGGTTGTCATTGCTGATAACAATGATTTTGCCAATTGGCTGATTGAACTTAAAGAGAAATACCTCAGTCAACGTCTGCAAGCTGCTTGTAAAATAAACATTTCAATGTTGGAGTTTTATTGGAATTTAGGACAAGACATAGTAGTCAAGAATTATGCAAATACATACGGATCTGCTTTTTACAAAAAATTGAGTCAAGGTTTACAGCATGAATTGCCTAATGTGAGGGGATTTTCTCCTACAAATTTGAAGTATATAACATACTTTTATAAACTATATAGCCCCATATTGGAAAATCGTCCGCAGCATGCGGACGATTTCAATCCAACATCGAAAAGCATTGAAAATCAGAAAGATACATATTATATACAAAATCGTCCGCATGCTGCGGACAATTTCAACAAGCAAATATTGTTTTCCATACCATGGGATCATCACCGTCGCATTATAGACAAGTGCAAGGACGATGTGAATAAAGCCATTTTCTTCGTAAAGAAGACATTGGAAAACAATTGGAGTCGTGATGTGCTGCTAAATTGGCTTGATACCGATTTATACGAACGTGACGGCAAGGCAATTACAAACTTCCGCGCAACGCTTCCTTCTGTTCAGGGAGATTTGGCTCAACAAATAACAAAAGACCCATATCATTTTGACTTTCTCAATCTGCGGGAGAAACATGATGAGCGTGAACTTGAGGATCAACTGATAAAGAACGTAACACGTTTTCTTTTGGAACTTGGCAAGGGCTTTTCTTATATGGGCAGACAATTCCGATTATCCGTAGGCAGTCAGGAATTCTTTCCGGATTTATTGTTTTACAACACTAACATCCATGCATACGTAGTGATAGAGTTGAAAGCACAAACTTTTCAACCGTCTTTCCTTGGACAATTGAGTTTTTACGTGTCTGCCATCAATAATCAGTTTAAGACAGAGGGTGATAATCCAACAATAGGACTGCTTATCTGCAAAGAAAAAGATAATGTTGTGGCAAAATATGCTTTGGATGCATACAATCAGCCTATCGGTATTTCTGAATATCAACTGTCTCAACTTTTCCCGAAAGATTTCAAATCATCACTGCCAACTATTGAAGAATTGGAAAGTGGTTTGAAAAATTAAGACTATTTACAAAAAGTTCCGCAGCTTGCGGAACTTTTTGAGATAAAACAAACATGGAAATCTATCCTATCGGTAAAATCAGTGGACTTAACTAACAAAACCGCTCTTTATCTCATAATTTCTGTTATTAATTTCATCAAAAAGAGAAAATGAATTACCTTCTTGATGTCCTGGATAAAAGAGAATGATTTTATATGATGAAGTGTCATTATCTTTCTCATATTTAGTTAAGAAAACATTCGTGCGTAAATAAGGATAAATTTTCCCGATGCCATATATGAACACATACGGCTTTTTCAACCCATCATTAAGTTGCATGTGGTTGTTAATCAGTTGTTTGACATAATCTATGAACATATCGGAATTGGCGTAATCCGTCAATGCTTCTGTAACAGAATCAGGTTCATTTTGATCAATCTCCAACATAACATCAAAAGCACTACCTTCACCGAATTTCTCTTGTTTTAGAAAATCACAAAAAACCTGAAACAAGTCGAGTGTCATCGCATTCACATAATTTGTGGGGCGTTGCAAACGCTCCTTGAAATCTTGTATGGCACTTCTCATCTTGTATTCCTGTGCGGCAGGGTACTGATAGATATAATAGTTGTAGAACACGTTGCCTTCCGTGTTCTGGAACTCCTGACTATTCAGATAGTCGTAAAGTTCTTGTATAGAGATGTTTTCCATTTCATAGTAGATTTAGTTTGATGTCATTTATTTCGTATGGATAAAGCAAGCATGCGCTTAAAAACCATTCCTCGCCTGTGCGGAAATAGTATCGGTATTCAGACGGTTCAAGGCGTACTGAATGTAGTTCGTTGGTTTTCTCATCCAACAAGCCAGCCTGTCGTAATATAGTAAGGTATTGAGTAGCGCAACGGTCTTTCGTGTTTTCAGTCCAACTATCTACAAATGTGTCTTTTGCGGAAATTTCATTAAATTCCATTTTCAAGTCGCTTTTGGTGATGGTGCGCTCCACAGAGTTCCAACGTTTTAAGGTTACGTTGAAATGAAAATCAAAGAGCAATTTGTAGGTTTTCAGAATTACATAGAATAGTCCTATCCGTTGTCCTGCCTCACTCATGTTATTGAATTCCTGCCAGAAAGCAAGCGGCACAGCGTTGTATCTTCTCTTAAATTCCCCGATGAACGTGCTGCGTGCCTTTTGGGAGTTTACTTGCATCAGGTTGTTATTGGCGATTTCATCTTTCAGCAGTTTTGCCTAGTTTTCGTCCATAAGAAGTGGCAGAATGCGCTTAAACTCATAAAACTTCAATGAGCATCCCGTTATTGCCGCAGTATATGGAC
>JAJPYV010000124.1 GCA_021204735.1 Prevotella sp. | reverse complement strand
TCGGTAAATGAATCTCCGGAAACGCGTTTGTAGAGGCGTTGGTTGGTGGTGCAGCTTTTCAGACAACCTAAATGCTCGATGTAAGGACCTATCTTGATGTAGTCAAAATTATTCTTGCATACGGATGACGAAATGCGTATCCTGCCACTGTACCATGCTACTTTAAGTCTTGGATGTTCTTTGTGCAGATAGGTTGCCAACATATTTACGTAAACTGGCTCTGCATCTCCTCCCATAAAGCAGATGCACGTGATGTCCTTGCCGTACTCACGTACGATTTTTTCCAATGCCAATGGTGTCAATGGTTCTCCGATGTCTTCCCATAGATACTTGCTATGGCAGTGTGGACAGTGACAGGGACAGTTGGATATGTTTATCGAAAGTGTCACTTCATCGGGGATCTCCTGAAAAACTATTCCCATGTTTACGTACTTCAACATTGGTAATATTAGGTTTTAAAAGGTATAAGGTTGAAATTCTGATTTATCTCTGAAATGTTGTATTAAATGTTGAGCAAAATCAATATTTGTCCACTCCTGCGTAATATCTCCTGTGTGCCTCCTCCTGGCGTGCTTTCGAGAAATTGCTGACTCTCTTGAGGTATCCGATAATACGTGTCAGATAGTCAACATCATGACTGTGGCATACAGGACATTCCTTCAGGTAATGCTTGTCGATGTGACCGCAACTGTTGCATATCGTGTTAGGGATGTTGAAAGTGAAATAATTGCAACCCTCTTCTGCGGCAACTTTCAGCAACTGGCGGTATTGGGCTTTTGAAAGGTGCTCGTCAAGGTTCATGTGAAGGGCAGACCCTCCTGTGAGGTGCTTGATATATGGTGCGCCATGCAACTTGAACTTGTCGATTATGTTGAGACTGTCATCTTCAACGACATAGAAATAACTGTTGTAGCAGTCACGTGGAACGAAATAACCATCCTCACGGTCCCACTTGGCGTGCTTTACTCCCACATTCTCTGCTGGTATCATCTCACAGTTGAAAAGCACGTCTTTTGTGCGGTATTTTACGTTGTATTTCTCTATAAGTCCGAGAATATCCTGAACGAACTTGAGGTAATCTGGATTGTCGGTTATCTGCAATCCCATAAACTCGGCAGCCTCAACGAGACCGTTTATTCCTACTGTAAGATATTGCCTCCCGATGTTTATGTAGCCGGCATCGAACAATGGCAGCATGCCGTTCTTCTGTAATTCCTTTAGGTTCTCGTTATATGCTAACTGCACCTTGTGCACAAGGTCAACTACTTCAGCAAGATAATCCAAATAATCTAACTTGTGATTTACGGCATATTGTATGCAACGGTTGAGGTTGATGGTCAGTACGCTCTTTGACCCCGTTGAGACGCCTCCTGCACCGAGTGTATAACTGAAACCATTGTCTTGTATCTCGTTTCTCAAACGGCAACAGGAACTCAGCGAGTCGGCATTGTCGCTCATGTATGTGAAAAACGAATGGCCTTCGGCGTACATCTCTGCCGTAAAGTCGCCCCATTCTTCGTCCTTTACATCTCCATTCTCTGTAAGCAGTGCCATTGTCTCTACAGGAAATGTCAAAACGGCTTTCACTCGTTCCTTATTGAACCATTTCATGAAACGTTTCTGCAGCCATGACAGGCTCTCCCAGTCGGGCTTGCTCCCATCAGGGAAATAAAATTCTCCGAAAAGACTCTCGAAATATGGTCTGTCATAGTATGCGATGTTCCAGAATACTGCCTGATAGTTGCGCGCTCCGGTTGGTTGGTTTATCGAATATACTATCTGCTCGAAACAGTCGGTTATCATCTTGTCAATGGTTCTTCTCTTCAGAGAAAGGTCAACCACTTTGTCTGCCTCTTTCCAATAATCTTTTCCGTACTCTAATCCGATGAAATAGTTGAGGTACATCAGGAACTCTGGCGTGGCGCATGCTCCACTAAGCATACTTGATACCATGAATACCATGTTGACAAAACCGCCACAGAACGATTTCAGATTTGTGGGGGCTGTGGAGTTTCCTCCTATTGACGTTGTACCACCGATAAGCCATGGGTACATCGTTATTGAGGCACAATAGTTGGCAAGGCTCGTCTCATCGTTCTTATAAATGAAATGGTTTGTCAGCATTGTAATATACTTATCTGCCAAGTCTTTGCCGTACATCTTCTTAATCCTTTCCGTAAGAAGACGACGATTAAGACGGATAAAATTGGATTTTGGTAGTTCTCCTATTAGTGTGGCTATGTTCTTGTGCTCCACATTGGCATTGGCATCGTATTTCGACCCCGTGGCTGCGTTTACGGCGTCGCAATAGTCGGCAAGGAATTTCATCTTCTCCATAGTCTCACGGTCTTCTGTGTGACGCTGACGGTATAGCATGAAACTCTTTGCTACTTGATAATATTGCTCTTTCATCAAGGCTTCTTCTACTTGATTCTGGATGTCCTCTACCTTGATGCCTTCCTTGATGTCCAAATGACTTATTATCCTTGAGATACAACCTAAGTTGGCTGGCTCGTTAACTGAATTGAAAGCCTTTATTATGGCGTTCATAATCTTGTCCAAACTGAAACAGTCTGTACTGCCATCTCGCT
This sequence comes from Prevotella sp., assembly GCA_021204735.1. Classification (GTDB taxonomy): domain Bacteria; phylum Bacteroidota; class Bacteroidia; order Bacteroidales; family Bacteroidaceae; genus Prevotella. The sequence continues at coordinate 15,067 of JAJPYV010000124.1, read as the reverse complement.
TCGTGATAGTGAAGTTCTTTATCTCCATAGCTTTTTCATTTTGGGAAACTTTTTTCGAGTTTCCAATATAAAAGTTTTCCATTTTGGAAAACTTTGTGTTGTTTTTTAGATTAAGAGTTATCTTTTTTGCTAATTTCTAAGCGTGGGCAAATATAAAATAAAAAACGATACAGCGTATCGTTTTTATAGAAAAAGTGCGAAAAAAAATATTGCCGCTCTCAGAGTTTTACGGATGAAATGTCAACTAAATTGTTCACAATTGCATAAATGGTAAGTCCTGCAGGACTGTGTATCTGCAACTTACGTGCGATATTGCGCCTGTGGGTGATTACCGTGTTCACGGAAATGAAAAGGTGGTCGGCAATCTCCTTGTTGGACATTCCTTGTACCAAACTGATGATTACGTCTTTCTCACGCTCACTTAAAGCATCTTCCATATCTGGACTCTGACTTATCATTTGGGAAATCTTGGCACTAACATCGCTCTGCTTATATTTTTGTTCTAATTTCCTTATCGCTGGAATAAAAATGTGGTCTTCTACCATTGAATGGGTTTTCAACCAGTCTTCATTATTATATATATTATATAGGGTGGCAGTGAGCTGGTTGTTGTGCTTGGCGTCACTCGGCAGGTATTTTATTATGATGTTCTTCAGCTCTTTGAGCTTTAGGTTTATTTGACTGTGGTGTTTGGAGAATGTCTCTATGTCGTATTCTTCATTTATCTTTTTGTTCAGCAGATCATCAACGTATGGAAATACGGTTTTCTCTTCATATTCCATGTGATGTCGTATCTCGTGATAGTATTCATCAAAAAGTCTTAATATCAATCGGGCAAGGTTATCCTTCATGTCAAGTGCATTCACAAGTCCTGTGCGGATGGCGGGCAACTGGAAATTAAGGAAATATTCGTGTGATGCTTGCAAATAATGTATCAGTGTGGGGATGGAGTAGTTATCATAGTTTTCGACGTCCTGATAGCCGTTTATTGAAAAATTCATTACCGCAAGAAAGGTGTATGTGTCAACATTCTGACTTTCACATACTTCACGCACAGTCTTGTCTCCGAAACCAAGATTTAAGCCGAACCTGCCTAAACTGTGAAGTATGTTGTAGTTGTCTGCAATGAGGGAGATCATTTTGTCTTCTGCCTCATACATCTTGTGATTTTTCATTATTCTTTTCCCCTTAAAAAATCCACGATTTGATACTAATACTCATTTTCGCTTACAAAATAACAAAAAAAATCTCAAAGTCACAATCATTATTATTGGGTATTTTGAACATTTAAGAAGAAAAAGTTACATTAAAAACATCGCTTTTTATGTTAAAGTACGAATAAAGTTGTTAATACCTGTACCAAGATTGAAATATTTTTATTATCTTTGCTGCGTTTTTATGACAAATCAGATTTTATTCTTACTATTTTTCTGATTGCCATTCAAGGCGGAGCAGTTACCCCGCATCTCTTATTTTTAGAAAAACAACATTGAAAATGTATTTAAGAAGACCAATAAGGACATTTATTATTACCGCATTTTTGGCATGCGGCGCAGTTTCAGCCTCAGCGCAAGACCTTTTAGCTCGTCAGGCTCCGATAGACAAGAAAATGAAGGCGGTGGACACATTGGCGTTGAGGGATATTATCAACAAGGAAGAAAGTGCTTCTCCTTCTGCAATGCTGTATAAGGAGTGGAGCAACAAATATGCTCATCAGGAGACAGAGATGCCTGATTCTTTCCTCATTAACCTACGCAATTTCTGCATGCCTACTACAAGCAGGGTGATAACATCCAATTTTGGTAAGCGGTGGGGCCGTGCTCATAAGGGTTTGGACATCAAGGTTTATATCGGTGACACTATCCGTGCTGCATTCAGCGGCAAGGTCAGAATAGTTAGATATGAGGCGCGTGGATATGGTAACTATGTCGTAATCCGTCACTACAATGGTTTGGAGACAATCTACGGTCACATGTCTAAGCAGCTTGTTCAGGAGGATCAGGAAGTGAAGGCTGGCGATCCGATAGGTCTCGGCGGTAACACAGGGCGTAGTACTGGTTCTCACTTGCATTTTGAAACTCGTCTTTGTGGTGTTGCTCTTAACCCTGCTATTATGTTTGATTTCAAGAACCAGGATGTTACTGGTGACAGTTATATGTATCGCAAAAGTACTTATGAGCATGACTCAGAACTTGCTACCCGTATAAATGGTGTTGACGGCAGTGGCAATGCTTCCGCTTCATCGTCAAGCAGCAGCTCAAGAAGCAAGTCTGATGTCCGCTACCATAAGGTACAGAAGGGTGAAACTCTCTCCTCAATTGCCCGTAAACGTCATGTCACGGTTGACAAACTCTGCAAGCTCAACCGCTTGAAGAAAACATCCATCATTCGTCAAGGACAAATCCTCAGATATTCATAATTGTAAACTCCATAATCGTAGGGCGGCAGAGATATAAGACCTCTGCCGCCGTTATTTTCCCGTTTTCGCCAATGTGTAAGTAGAATTTAATTCCTTTGCCGCACTCATTGCTCACCAGTGCCAATAGCTCTTTCACTTCGTCTTTATATTTACTGCCTGACTTGTACAGACTGGTCACTACAAGACTCTTGAACAACTCGTTTTCTTTCGTCTGTACCTTGGAGTATTATAGAAATTCAACTGCTTTCATTATGTGGACTTTTGTGGGCTTTAGTATGATTTTTGCCCATTCGCGGGACTTTATCCCATATTTTTAATGAGATAAAGTCCGTATTGTGGTCAAGGTAATGTCAATAATTGATACATCAGTGTTTTTGCAATCCTTTCGTGACCCTTGTCATTCGGGTGCAGGCGGTCAACATCTTTGTCATTGAAATATTGGGCATATTCGTCCATAATAGGGAAAAGCCCGCAAAGGGAATTGAGGTCTATAACAGGTACAGCCCATATATTTGCCGCTTCCTTGGTTGCTTCGATGTAAGCTGAAAGATATTCACCGATACTGTTCTGGTAATCCTCTGCTGGTTGCCAGTTGGTGTCGTTATGATAGAAACCTGAACGATGGATAGGGGTCAACAGCACAATCTGTTTTGTGGGAAACATTTTTTTCACAGTACTGAGAGCGATGTTTATACGGCCACGATATGTACTGTCAGTCATTATCGGTGTTCTGTGACCTCGCTCCACGAGATGCTTCGGCTCACCAACTGCCACCATTACCTGCTCCTTTGTTTCCGAGAACCACTCACCGAGAGGAACGCCCTTATTATAATCGTTTGTTCCTATAAAAATCATTATGGCATCAAAGTCATCGCCATGCTCACTCTGCAACTGCTCCGCCTGTCTTGGTATATCGTTCCACTGTCTCCCACTTATGGCATAGACGTATGGGGTGATGCCTAACCATTCTTGCAGGTATGTCCAATATTTATTGGGTGCGGCAGTATGATTCGGATCGGTGATAGAGTCTCCGAAATATGCTACTTTCTTACCTTGCCAAGGGTGCGTGAAAGTGGTTTGTGATATTGCTGGCAATACCACCAAAACGCTCATGATAATAATTAAAACTTTCCTTTTCATAATTTTTTGATTTATAGATTATTAATTTGTAGTTATTTTACATCGGGTCAACATCAAAATGTATTATCACCCTACTGAATTTCTTGGTATTTAATATCATCTCTTGTGCCTTATATAGATAGCTCCTTACTTTGGCATTGTCTATGCCATTTTCAAGTTTGAGTACAATCTTACGAATGTGAAGGGTCTTTATCCTTGCCACAGCAGGCTTGTCAGGACCGAGAACTCGATCTCCGAACCACGAGCGGAGAATAGCTCCCAAACTTGTTGCCGCATTGTTTACTATATCATTATCTCGATGCCTGACAAAGATATTTATAATGTGGTAGAAAGGTGGATAGTGGAATCGGCGACGTTCCTTGAACAAGTCGGAATAGAAACCATCGCAGTCGTTGCGCACCACTTGAGTGATTATTGGCAGTTGAGGACTCTTTGTTTGGAGAATCACAAGCCCCTGCCTTCCCTTTCTCCCTGCCCGTCCACTTACTTGTGCCATCATTATGAAAGATTGTTCGTAAGCGCGAAAGTCTGGATAGTTGAGCATATTATCAGCATTCAAAATACCGACAACACTCACCTTGTCGAAATCTAATCCCTTGCTCACCATTTGTGTACCTATCAGGATATCAGTGCGATAAGCTGAGAAGTCGTTTATTATACGCTCGTATGCGTTGCGTGTACGTGTAGTATCTAAATCCATTCGTGATACCCGGGCATCGGGAAACAGTTCCATCACCTTATCTTCAATGCTTTCCGTTCCATAACCTCGCCCACGTAAGTCACGGCAACCACAACAAGGACAGGCCTCTGGAATGGTATATGTCGCTCCGCAATAGTGACATGTGAGCTGACCAAGTCGTTTATGATATGTCAGGGAAACATCACAAGAATCGCAATGGGGCACCCAACCGCAATCATGGCACTCTATCATCGGGGCGAAACCGCGCCTGTTCTGGAAGAGGATTGCTTGCTCTCCATTGTTCAGGGCATTTCGTATGGCGGCAAGGAGTTCTGGGGAGAACACTCCATTCATCATCTTCCTTCGCTGCAAGTCTTTTATGTCAACAATATGAATTTCAGGGAGCTTGATATCGCTATATCGCTTGTCCAACCGCACATAGCCATATTTACCGTTTTGTGAATTATTATAGCTTTCGGAAGATGGCGTGGCTGAACCAAGCAAAGTCTTTGCCCCACACATGTGGGCAAGCATAATAGCAGTGCTGCGGGCATGATAGCGGGGTGCCGGGTCTTGTTGCTTGAATGAATTTTCGTGCTCTTCGTCGACAATCACCAAACCGAGATTCTGGAAAGGCAGTAGAACGGCAGAGCGTGCGCCAAGAATTACTCCGTATGGATTTTGCGACATCTGTTTCTTCCAAATCTCCACCCTTTCGGCATCGGAGTATTTAGAATGATAGATACCAAGGTTGTTACCGAATATTTCCTGCAAACGTTGTCGTGTCTGCACGGTGAGAGCAATTTCAGGAAGGAGGTAAAGCACTTGTTGTTTGCGCTCTAATGCCTGACGGATTAAATGTATATATATCTCCGTTTTTCCACTTGACGTAACGCCATGTAGAAGTACGACATCCTTTTTGAGAAAGTTGAACAAAATTTTATTGTATGCCTCTTGCTGAGCCTCGCTTAATTTCTTCACGTTATCAATGTGGGGCTCACCGCCATTGTTCAACCGCCCCACTTCTCGCTCGTATGTTGTGAATATTTGTCTATCAATAAGGGCCTTGAAAACTGCAGCCGTGCAATGTGATGTATTCAAAAGCTCGTCTTTGGTAACTTCTTGTAATGGCAAATTACATACATTGCCGCTTATGCTGTCCCAATGACTCATCGCAAGAAAATCGGCAAATACTTTTTTCTGCTTTTCGGAACGTTTCAGCATGTCAAAGGCAATATGGATGGCTTGTTCTGTGTGGTATTCCTGAGCAAGGTCTACACAGGTCTCTGTCTTTGGCTTATATGTGTCTAATGTCTTCAACCCTCCCGGCAATGCGGCATTTAATACTTCACCGATTGGTGACATATAATAATCGGCAATCCATCGCCATATTCTCAACTGATATTCCGTCACTATTGGGGTATCATCAATAAGCATACTGATGTCTTTTACCTCAAAATCTGGCTTCTCGTTGTGAACCTTCACTATCAGTCCTATATATGTCTTACTCTTTCCTAAAGGTACAAGCACTCTTTTCCCTCGTTCCGCTTCCTTCTCTAATGATGGAGGAACGGAATATGTGAAAAGTCCGTTTAACGGTAATGGCAGAATAATGTCAACGTACATAATGCAAAAATAAAGAGAAAAAGTGATAACATGTTTAAAAAATCAAATTTCATCACTTTTTCTTTTATTAAATTGGTAATTACGTCAATATTCAGTAATTTTGCACCTCAATTGAAAAAATCATTAACAACAATAAACATCAATTTAAGATGAAGATATCATTTGAAAATCCCGACAAAGTGAACGGTTTGCTGACAATGACAGTGGAAGAGGCTGATTATCAGGAAGGGGTGCAGAAGGCACTTAAAGAATACCGCAAGAAGGCTAATATACCGGGATTCCGCCCAGGTATGGCTCCTATGGGCATGATACAGAGGCAGATGGGCGTTGCCGTAAAACTTGACGAGATAAACAGGTTGCTTCAAGAGAAGATGCGTGAATACCTGATTGAAAACAAAGTCGGTATATTGGGAGAACCGTTGCCGTCTGAGAAGCAGGTACCGGTGGACTTGAAGAAAGAGCCGCCTTACACCTTTATGTTTGACATTGCCGTGGAGCCTGAGTTTGAGGTAGAGTTGACAGACAAAGATGAAATAGACTATTACACCATTAATATAGATGAGAAACTTATCGATAACAATGTTGATATGTACGCCTCGCGTTCCGGTCATTATGACAAGGTAGAGGAATATCAGCCGAAAGACATGATTAAGGGGGACATCTATGAACTTGACGAGAATGGGAATACCAAAGAAGGCGGTATCATTTCGGAGGGAGCAATCATGCTGCCTGAATATATTAAGGTGGAAGAACAGAAAAAGCTCTTCGATGGTGCGAAAGTGAATGAAATCATAACTTTCAATCCAAAGAAGGCCTACCCGGATAGTGAAGTTGAGATTTCGTCATTGCTTAAGATAGATAAGGAGCAGGTTGCAGACCTCAATTCAGATTTCGATTTTGTGATCAATGAAATATCACGTTACACGAAAGCGCCTGTTGACCAGGTTCTCTTTGACACCGTATTCGGAACTGGCGTGGTAAAGGACGAGAAAGAATTCCGTGAGAAGATTGCCGAAGGACTGAAAAGGCAGTTTGACACTGACTCTGATTTCAAGTTCATCAAAGACGTGCGCAAGTACCTTGAGCAGAAGGTAGGCTCTCTTACATATCCCGATGACCTTATGAAGCGCATTATGCTGAACAATAATACGGATAAGGACAAGGCGTATGTTGAAAAGAACTACGATGCAAGTATCAAGGAACTGACATGGCATTTGATTAAGGAGAAGCTCGTAGCGGCAAACAATGTGAAAATAGATAATTCTGACATCAAAGAGACTGCAAAAGAGGCTGCGCGCGCGCAGTTTGCTCAGTATGGTATGAATAATGTGCCAGATGAATACATCTCCAACTATGCCGATGATATGATGAAGAAAAGCGAGAGCAAAGATTATCTTATCGATCGCACCATTGAACGCAAACTTACCCAAGTTCTCAAAAATGTGGTGAAACTCAACCCTAAAACGGCAACTTTGGATGAATTTAACAAGATGATGCAAGAAGAATAACAATTTTTTTTGTAAAAAACTTCCCCATATTAAAGAGGTTGTCGACTTTTTTTCTTATCTTTGTTCCTATGAACGCATGAAAAAGGTCAACAATCTCTTTTTTATGCCATAAAATAGACTAAAATATTCATTATGAACGATTTCAGAAAATATGCCACAAGGCACTTAGGTATGGATGGCTTGGCCTTTGACGATGTGATGAAGGCGCAGGCTCAATACCTTAATCCGTATATCCTCGAAGAGCGCCAGCTCAATGTCACACAAATGGACGTGTTCTCACGCCTTATGATGGATCGTATAATATTCCTCGGAACTCAGATTGACGACTATACTGCTAATACTTTGCAGGCTCAGTTGTTGTATTTGGATTCTACCGACCCAGGCAAGGACATATCTATATACATAAACAGTCCTGGCGGAAGTGTAACAGCAGGGCTCGGTATTTACGACACTATGCAGTTTATTTCCAGTGACGTGGCTACAATCTGTACTGGTATGGCAGCCTCAATGGCAGCTGTATTGCTCGTATCTGGCACAGAGGGCAAGCGCTCTGCTCTGACCCATAGTCGTGTAATGATTCACCAGCCTTTGGGTGGCGTACAAGGGCAGGCTTCGGATATTGAGATTGAGGCAAAGGAAATAATGAAGTTCAAGAAAGAACTTTATACGATAATCTCTAATCATTCTCATACACCTTACGAGAAAGTCTGGGCTGATTCTGACCGCAACTACTGGATGAATGCGGAAGAGGCAAAAGAGTACGGTATGATTGATGCTGTGTTGACGAAGAAAAAATAAATGTGTGGTGTTCGTTTTTTCATACACGATTATCTGAAAAACTAATCAATGGGTAAAAATATGGACAGAGTTTGTAGTTTCTGTGGACGAAGCGAGAAGAAAGTAAAACTTCTTATCACGGGTATAAATGGCTTTATCTGCGATAGTTGTGCTGTACAGGCATACGATATAGTGAAGTCCACTGGCCTACTCGGTGATGTTCCTAAAAAGACTGCTACTAAGTTTAAGTTAAAGACTGTTCCAAAACCAAAAGAGATTAAGGCAAGCCTTGACCAATATGTCATAGGTCAGGATAATGCAAAACGTTGTTTGGCGGTGTCTGTCTACAATCATTATAAGCGTCTGCAACAGCCTGAAGACGCAAATGGGGTTGAGATAGAGAAGAGCAATATAATAATGGTGGGTAGTACTGGTACGGGCAAAACTCTCATGGCACGCACCATAGCAAAGTTACTCGACGTCCCTTTCACTATAGTGGATGCTACCGTGTTTACTGAGGCTGGTTACGTGGGTGAAGACGTGGAGAGCATTCTTAGTAGACTCTTGCAAGTGGCTGACTACAACGTGGAGGCTGCTCAATGTGGCATCGTGTTTATTGATGAAATCGATAAAATAGCGAGAAAGAGCGACAACCCATCGATTACGCGAGATGTAAGCGGAGAGGGCGTACAACAGGGATTACTAAAATTACTTGAAGGTACGATGGTAAATGTTCCGCCACAGGGAGGGCGTAAGCATCCTGAACAAGAGTTTATCCATGTTGACACACGAAATATCCTCTTCATCTGTGGGGGTGCATTCGATGGTATAGAGCGAAAGATAGCTCAACGCCTGAACACGCATGTCGTTGGCTACAACTCCGTACAGAACGTGAGAAAAATTGACAAGAAAGATTTGATGAAATATATCATGCCGCAAGACTTGAAGTCTTTTGGTTTGATCCCTGAAATTATTGGGCGACTGCCTGTACTTACATATCTTAATCCTCTTGACCGTGAAGCACTACGGGCTATACTTATAGAACCGAAGAACTCGATTATAAAACAGTACGTGAAACTGTTCGAGATGGACGGCATCACGCTTACCTTTACAGAAGAATCGCTTGATGCTATTGTTGATAAAGCGATGGAATACAAGCTCGGCGCACGTGGCTTGCGCTCGATTGTTGAAAGTGTAATGATGGATGCCATGTTTGAAATACCGTCGAAAAAGATAAAAACTTTTGACGTAACTGCTGATTATGTGCGCAACCAACTTGGCAAGGTTAATCTTGACAATCAGGAATGCGCTTGATGGGTACCGTGAATAATTAGAATACTTGCTTATCATTTTAACCCATGAGTCCACAAGTCAACCTTACAGAAGAACTGAAAGAGAAATTCGGATTTGACAAGTTTAAAGGTGATCAAGAAGCCATTATCCGCAATTTGCTGGCTGGCAAAAACACGTTTGTTCTAATGCCTACCGGTGGGGGAAAGTCGTTGTGCTACCAATTGCCATCTCTTGTAATGGAAGGGACGGCTATTGTCATCTCTCCTCTTATAGCTCTGATGAAAAATCAAGTAGATGTTATCAATGGCATAAACGACACCGATGGCGTGGCTCATTATCTCAATTCTTCTCTCAATAAGTCGGCTATAGACAACGTGAAGAACGATATCTTGAAAGGAAAAACAAAACTTCTTTATGTCGCCCCTGAATCTCTTACAAAAGAAGACAACGTGGAGTTCTTCAAAAGTGTGAAGATTTCTTTCTATGCTATCGACGAGGCTCACTGTATTTCTGAATGGGGACATGACTTCCGACCAGAATATCGGCGTATCCGCCCGATAATCAATGAGATAGGTGATGCTCCTGTGATTGCCTTAACTGCTACTGCAACTGACAAGGTTCGTACTGACATTAAGAAAAATCTCGGCATCCTCGACGCAGTGGAGTTCAAGAGCTCGTTCAACCGTCCTAACCTTTATTATGAAGTACGACACAAGACAAAGGATATCGACAAACAGATTGTTAAATTCATAAAACAAAACCCTGGCAAAAGTGGTATAATTTATTGCTTGTCAAGAAAGAAAGTGGAGGAACTTGCTGCCGTGCTGTGTGCTAACGAAATAAAAGCAGCGCCTTATCATGCTGGTTTGGATTCTGCTACTCGTTCACAAACACAAGATGACTTCCTCATGGAACGGATAGATGTTATCGTGGCAACTATAGCTTTTGGTATGGGTATTGACAAACCGGATGTGCGCTTCGTTCTTCATTATGATATTCCAAAGAGTCTTGAGGGCTATTATCAGGAAACCGGACGTGCAGGGCGTGATGGTGGCGAGGGAAAGTGTATCGCATTCTATTCTTATAAGGATTTGAAAAAACTCGAGAAGTTCATGGAAGGTAAGCCTGTTGCCGAACAGGATATAGGTAGACAGCTATTGCAGGAAACGGCTGCATACGCTGAGTCTTCGGTTTGTCGCCGCAAAATGTTACTTCACTATTTCGGAGAAAATTATGAACCTGACAATTGCGGCAGTTGCGACAATTGCTTGCATCCGAAAGTAAAGGTTGAGGCTAAGGATGCATTACTGATTGTATTAAAAGCTATCGTTGCGATAAAGGAGAATTTCAGAACTGATTATGTGATTGATTTCGTTGAGGGCAAGGAGGACAATAGCGATATCATAGCTCATAAACACAACGAGTTAGAGGAATTTGGGGCTGGTGAAGACATGGACAGTAAATTGTGGAATCCGGTGATTCGTCAGGCACTGATTTCGGGCTTTATAAAGAAAGATGTTGAGAACTATGGAATACTGAAACTCACTGCTGCCGGAAAGAAATTCTTGAAGAGCCCGACTTCTTTTATGATTGTCCTTGACAATGAATTTAATGAGGAGGAGGAAGAAGAAAATATTGATGGACATGACACTGTCTTGGATCCTGCTCTCTATTCTATGTTAAAGGATTTACGTAGGGAAATCAGTAAAAAGCACCAATTGCCGCCATACGTGATATTCCAGGATGTTTCTTTGGAACAGATGGCTACTGTCTATCCGATAACCATGGAGGAGTTGCAGAATATTCAAGGTGTCGGCGCAGGAAAGGCGCGTCGATATGGCAAAGAGTTTATTTCGCTAATCAAGAAACATTGTGAGGAGAACAACATAGAACGGCCAGAGGACTTGCGTGTAAGAACCGTGGCGAAAAAATCGGTTATCAAAGTGAAAATCATCCAGAGTATCGACCGTCAGGTTGCTCTTGATGACATTGCCTTGGCACAAGGCATGGATTTTGATGACTTGATTGATGAGATTGAGGCAATAGTTTACAGCGGAACTAAAATCAATATAGATTATTTCTTGAATGAAGTAATTGACGAGGATCATATTGCCGACATTTACGATTATTTCAAGGAGAGTGAAACCGACAATATAGAGGCTGCCATGGATGAACTCGGCAATGATTATAGTGAAGAGGAGATACGCCTTGTGCGCATAAAGTTCCTTTCTGACATGGGAAATTGAGACTTATTTATTTTATCTTATTCTTTTTTTTATTACTTTTGCAGTCTATTAATAACCAACTCTATTGTTTATGGCTTATTCAGATAATCATTTGGTCATAATGGCTGGTGGTGTCGGCAGTAGGTTCTGGCCTATGAGTACGACGGAGAAACCCAAGCAGTTCATTGATGTGTTAGGCGTAGGGCGTTCTTTAATGCAGTTGACTTTTGATAGATTCAAGGGTGTCTGCCCTCCCGAAAATGTATGGGTGGTAACAAATCAGCTTTACAAGAATATTGTCGCGGAACAGCTCCCGGAAATCCCTGTAGGGAACATTCTCTGTGAGCCTTGCAGGAGAAACACCGCACCTTGCATAGCTTATGTCAGCTGGCGAATAAAAGCCATTAACCGTAATGCGAGCATTGTCGTTTCACCAAGTGACCATATTGTAACCGACAATGAGGAGTTCCGCCGCGTGGTAAACCAATGCCTTAAGTTTGCGAGCGAAACTGATGCTATAATAACATTGGGCATGAAACCAACACGCCCTGAGACTGGTTACGGTTATATCCAGGCTGACTTGTCCACCAGCTCTCCACGCAACAAAGAGATCTATCGGGTAGACTCTTTCAGAGAAAAGCCTGATATGGAAACAGCACAGAAATATATACGTAATAAGAGTTATTTCTGGAACGCTGGAATATTTATCTGGAATGTCAATACTATAGTCAACGCTTTCCGCATCTACCAACCTGCCATAAGCAAGATATTCGAAGGAATGCTGCCTATCTATGGCACGCCACAGGAACAGGATGAGATTGACCGTAAATTCCCTGAATGCGAGAGCATCTCTGTTGACTATGCTATAATGGAAAAGGCGGAAGAAATATTCGTATGTCCTGCCGACTTCGGCTGGAGTGACCTCGGCACATGGGGCTCTCTCTTGGTACAGACAAAAAAAGATCTGTATGGCAATGGTATTATCGGCGACAATATCTCACTGTTTGATACTCACGATTGTATTATTCATGCTTTAAACAAGCAGAAAGTTGTAATACAGGGATTGGACGGCTTTATCGTGGCGGAAGAGGGAGATAAGTTGCTTATTTGCAAGTTGTCGGAGGAACAGCGCATAAAACAGTTCTCTAATGACAATCAATAATATTTTATACAAAAACTAACTTTCAAATATGGAGAAAAAAGTTGCCTTGATAACAGGCATTACGGGTCAGGACGGTTCTTATTTGGCGGAACTGCTGATAGACAAGGGTTATGAGGTTCACGGACTGCTGCGCCGTTCATCCTCGTTCAATACTGCAAGGATAGAGCATCTCTACCTTGACGAATGGGTAAGGGACATGAAGAAGACTCGTCTGGTAAACCTGCACTGGGCGGATATGACCGACTCCTCGTCACTTATCCGCATTATCGGTGAGACTAAACCTACGGAGATATACAATCTTGCTGCACAAAGTCATGTGAAGGTGTCTTTCGAGGTACCGGAATACACTGCTGATACTGATGCTGTCGGTGTTCTCCGCCTGCTTGAGGCGGTACGTATCTGCGGTATCGAGAAAACTTGCCGCATTTACCAGGCATCCACATCAGAGTTGTACGGCAAGGTGCAGGAAGTTCCTCAGACTGAAACTACTCCTTTCTATCCACGCTCTCCTTATTCGGTGGCTAAACTTTACGGCTTCTGGATAATGAAAAACTACCGTGAGAGTTATGATATGTACTGCTGCAACGGCATTCTGTTCAACCATGAGAGCGAGCGCCGCGGCGAGAACTTCGTTACTCGCAAGATAACTCTTGCCGCAAGCCGTATCGTTCAGGGTTATCAGGACAAGCTGTATCTCGGCAACCTTGACGCAAGGCGTGACTGGGGATATGCGCGTGACTATGTGGAATGCATGTGGCTCATCCTACAGCAGGAACAACCAGATGATTTCGTCATTGCCACCGGTGAGATGCACACCGTGCGTGAGTTCTGCACCTTGGCATTCAAGGAGGCTGGCATTGAACTGCGTTGGGAAGGTGAAGGCGTGAACGAGAAAGGCATCGATGTGAAGACGGGCAAGATACTCGTGGAGGTTGACCCGAAGTATTTCCGCCCTTGTGAGGTGGAGCAGCTTCTTGGCAATCCTGCAAAGGCGAGGAAAGTGTTGGGCTGGAACCCTACCAAAACTCCTTTCAAGGAATTAGTGAGCTTGATGGTTAGACACGACATGAGATTCGTGCATAAACTATATCTTAAATCCCAAATAACGGAGTAATAACGGCTGATACCGAATTGATATGTTGGATAAGACGTCAAAGATTTATGTTGCCGGGCATAACGGCTTGGTTGGCTCGGCTATATGGAACAACCTGAAACAGCGGGGCTATGACAATCTGATTGGGCGCAGCCACAAGGAACTTGACTTGCTCGACCCTGTCGCCGTAAAGAGGTTTTTCGATGAGGTGCAGCCTGATGCTGTGGTTCTTGCCGCTGCCCATGTGGGTGGTATCATGGCGAACCTGAATTACCGTGCTGACTTCATCTACCAGAATTTGCAGATACAGCAGAATGTCATCGGGGAAAGTTTCCGCCATAATGTGAAAAAACTCCTGTTCCTTGGCAGTACGTGTATCTATCCCCGTATGGCTCAGCAGCCGATGGGGGAGGATGCTTTACTGACCTCCGAACTTGAATATACAAATGAGCCGTACGCCATAGCTAAGATTGCGGGCCTGAAGATGTGCGAGAGTTTCAGTCTGCAATATGGCTGCAACTATATCGCCGTAATGCCGACAAACCTTTACGGACCTAACGACAACTTCCATTTGGAGAACAGTCATGTGCTCCCTGCCATGATACGCAAGGTGTATCTCGCAAAATGCCTCAACGAAGGTGACTGGAATGCCCTGCGCAAGGACATTGACCTGCGGCCTGTGGAGGGCGTGAATGGGGACGGTTCTCAAGATGTGATATTGCGCAAGTTGGAGAAATTCGGCATTACTGCTGAGGCTGTCACTCTTTGGGGTACGGGCACTCCGATGCGTGAGTTCCTTTGGAGCGAGGATATGGCGGATGCCAGTGTCTATGTATTGCTGAACGTTGATTTCAAGGATACATTCAAGTCTGGCGACAAGGAAATAAGAAACTGCCACATCAACGTGGGAACGGGTAGGGAAATATCTATACGTGAGGTTGCGGAAAAAGTGATAGAGGAAATCGGGTTCAAGGGAAAACTCCTTTGGGACAAATCAAAACCTGACGGCACTCCGCGCAAGCTGACTGATGTTACAAAACTGCACGGTCTTGGCTGGCACCACAAGATAGAGATTGACGAGGGCATCCACCGACTGTTTGAATGGTATAAATTGGGAATCTGTATAAACCACCATACCGTATAAA